>CALPQA020000086.1 GCA_943325595.2 Auritidibacter sp. Marseille-P8566 | reverse complement strand
GCATTTCCATTTGGGTAGGCTGAAGCATTAGCGGTATAACCAATGGTATAGGTAATGTCGCTTGGCATAGGAACTTCTTGATATACAACAGTATTATTTGAATTTTGATAAGGAGTAGAAATCGTTGTGCCAGAATTCCCGCCAACATCTTCTTTAGCAAATAAATGGTCGTGTCCTTGAAAAAAAATAGTTACCCCAGTATCTAGAAAAACTTGGTGGATTGATTTCCCCCAACCTGGACGATTCGTGTCAAAGGAATATTGGTTGCCACCAATTCCTCCCCATTCGAACTGAAATGCAGTGCTTTTTCCACCTCTTCCTTGTCCTCGTGTATGATGAGCAAACACAAATTTGTGAGTTGCCGAACTATTTTCTAATGTGCTTCTCATCCAGTCATATTGTGTTCTTCCTAAAGTCCAATCCCAATTGGTTGGTTTTGATGGATCTGCCGGAGTTGAACCTGGAAAAATTTCTGTTCTATACACATCTAAAACAACAAATAAGGCATCGCCCCAGGTCCAAGAATAATAATTTTCGGGAGTATTAATTCCATAATTTTCGGCTACTGTATTGCCAGTATAAAAACTATTTGGGTAGGGATTTGGATAGTAATGTTTTCTCCATTGTGTTCCCCAAACACCTATTCCATTTGGCGCAGCAGGCAAAGGATTCGTTGAAGTTGTGTAAATGCCATTTGGATTTAAATAATAATCATTCTCCCCTTCATGATTTCCTAAACAAACATAAAATGGAATTGAATGGCAAATTTGACCTAAATATTGTCTGTAATCTTTGTGTAAAGCATCCATATCAGCACTTGTGGTGGTAAGTGGCGTATGATCATCACCAAAAATATCGCCTAGGGACAACATAAAATCAGGGTTGTCTGCTGCTTGATTGGCTAAAGTAACTTGGTACATGCTCCGATTTCCCTTTATGTCATATAAATGTTCATCAGACTCAACCGTAAAAGTAAAAGAACTACCCGCTGCACGTTTCGTATTGAAGTTGTATTCTGGGGTACCTGTATAAGTTGAAGCCCCAACTAATTTGTACTGCATTCTATAATAGTACTTTGTGTTGGCAACCAAATTAGATAAATCAATTTCATCAGGAACATTCAAAACATTTGAAAAAAGTGTTGTTGACATCGGATAATTCCCTGAAACAGTACCGTATTCTAAATAATATTGAACATTTTGACTAAAAAGAACACTTGCGGTAACAGAGTTGTTAGTTGGTCTTCCAAGTATAATCGATTTTTCTTGTGAGTAAGAAGATTTATTTATTCCAATTACAAAAACCACGAAGAGGATTTTTTTAATAAATGAAACAGAAAAAGTATTAAATAGTGTTTTTCCCATAATATTTTAACTTTTGAATATTCAATTAGACAAAATAAAATTTAAATGGTTTAAACGGTTTTGTTAAAAATTTTAAGAAAATGAATTTTTTAATTAATTTCCCAACACTATTGGAGTAAAATGTTGGGATTAATACTTAATGACATCGTAGAATATGATAATTAATTTGAAACACTAAAACGAATTGTTTTAGCAATGGAGTCTGTTTTAAAACACCCAAAATACAAACCAGGATTAAGTTCTTCACAATTGATTATTTGAAATCCATTTGAGTTAGTATCGTTTAATTGAACTACTTTCATAAGTCTCCCCATTGTGTCAAATATCATGAATTCTGAAATTAAGGAAGAAGTAGTATTAAAATACAATTTCAATTCCTTGTTCAAAATTGGATTTGGAGCAATTTCTATAGCGGTTTCATTTGCATCAAAAATACTTGTATTCATTGTAGAATTAGTTGCAAGCCAAACCGTAGCATTCATGAGTAACTTTTGATGATTTCCTCCAGCATCTGCAATATATCCATCATATAAAGTATCACTTGGATCCCCAGTTCCATCATCTGGAATTGAACTATCGCCAATTGCAACGACTTTCCCAGCTAAATAAGTCGCTGAAGCACACATAACATTTGTAGTACCTGTAATACTTGAACCTGTTTTATAAATTAATCCCGTTACCGACGCATTTGCTGTTGGACTTAACGTCATCGTTGTTCCATTTGACCATTTAGCCTGAGTGACATTTCCACATGTAGAACACGTTATGGGCGACACGGGACCATGAAGAATTTGATTTGTAACAAGATTTGCAACGGCTGAGGTAGTTTGGCTAATATCTACAGCATCAAAAGAAATACCGAACGGATTTGCAAGAACTGTGTTAGTAGTCATCAAGTCATTCCAGATCATTAATGAATCTGAGCCGTCGTTGTTCCTATCAGAAATGGTATGGTCGGCAATCATCATTAATCCACCACCGTTTTTAACAAAATTTACAATAGCGTTTTTCTCTATTGCAGAAAATAAAATATTAGGCTCGTCAACTACAAAAACCTTATAATTGCTCAAGTCCTGAATATTAGTTGCGTCTCCATAAGTTATTCGTCCATTCCATGGTAAAGTTTCTACGGTATATCCTTGTCTAACGCAATCAATTGCCCAATGCGACAAGGCACCATCCCAATAGGTCTCTGATGTAGTAGCCGTAATTGTTGCTTGTAATGGTGTAGGGATTCTCTGAGGATTTGATTCTGTACCGCCAATATTTAAAGCATTATTGGTATATAAATTATGCAAATCGGCATCTATTACCCAATCAGCACTTCCAGCCATTTGAACTTTTGTAGCATCAAATAAAATTTTTATTTGAGAAAAAGTTGATGCCCCAATTAATAATACTAGAGGGATAAGGTATTTTTTAAGCATAAAACGTAATTAGATGATTCGCAAAATTAGTTTTTTTTGGGATAAATATTCTTAGATTTTTTTTAAATAAGTAAATTTTAAGGATCAAATGTTTTTGGAAGCAAAAAAACATATAAAAAAGCTATGAAATAGGGCTTATAGAATTTGTTTATAGAAGAAGGACCTCCCTCAAGATCCTTCTCCGACCTCCTTAGATTTGAGTAAATAAGTAGGTTATTTATGTATAAACAAATTTAAATTATGCTCAAAAATAGTTTTACATTTCATAAAACACAAAAAATTATCAAATTAGCCTTAATCAGGAATTTACACCCTTTAAAGTAGATAACTTCGATTGAAATTAGGTTTAAAATGGATTATTAAGGCATAATTAAGTCTCATAATTTGCTTTATAAATAAATAATTTAAGTGGACCAATCGGTATTAATTTAGTTTTTATAAATGGTAATAGAATAATTGGTACATTCGTTTTCTAAATCATTTGAAATGAAATATTTTTATTACGGATTATTACTTTTATTAATGGTTGCTTGTAAATCTGAATTGAATACTACAAGTTTGAATCAGAAAAAAATTAGTTTTACACTTGACTCATGGCACAAAGCGGCTTCAAATGCTCAGTTTGAAACTTATTTCTCATTGATGACATCCAAAGGTGTTTTTATTGGAACTGATGCAACCGAAAATTGGCAAAACGAAGCTTTTAGAGCCTTCTCAAAACCCTATTTTGATAAAGGAAAAGCTTGGGATTTCAAACTTTTGCAAAGAAATATTTATATAAATGAAACAGGAACCACTGCTTGGTTTGACGAGCTGTTAGACACTCAAATGAAAATTTGTCGGGGTTCTGGTGTGCTGATAAAAGAGGGTAATGATTGGAAAATTGCGCATTATGTACTTTCAATGACAATACCAAACGAAAACACTTCCGAGGTGATTAAAATTAAAGACAAAATAGAGTCCGCCTTAATCGAAAAATTAAAAACTAAATAATTGTTATAAAAAAAAGGAACCGATATTTATTATGGATTCCTTCTCGTGATTATTAAGTCAAAAAAATTACGATTTTTCGCCTGACGTTTTTAAATTTGAAACTTTATACGTTTTTCCATCTGCTGCACCTTCAACAGCTTCGACCAATTTTTCAGGAGTTTGTTTAGTCGCATCAAAAGCCACTACTGCTGTTTTTTTATCAAAATCAACAGTTGCATTTTGAACACCATCCATTCCGGCTAATTTTTCTTGAATCGTTTTTGCACAACCAATAGCACATGTCATTCCATCGATGTTAAAACTGGCTGTTTCGGGTTTCACTGCGACTGCACTTTCTTTATTAGATGTAGTAGATTCTGTAGTAATTTTTGCCTGTGACGTTTCATTTTTTTTGCAACTAATAAATAAAAAACTTGCTAACGCTACTGCCATTATTGATTTAGAAAGATTCATAATACTATATTTTTTGATTTAGGGGACTGTCTGATTTTTAATTGTCTACAAAAATAACTAAAAAAGAAAGTCGTTATTCATAAAATTATTACAATTTTACACAATAAATACTGATTATGAATTCTAAGCAAACCAAATGGTTGTTCCTTTTACTGCTTTCCTTGATTTGGGGAAGTTCTTTTATATTAATTAAAAGAGGTTTGGTTGGATTATCCCCTTTTCAGTTGGGTTCTTTACGAATTATTTTTGCCGCCATTTTTCTCTTGGCCATCGGGTTTAAAACTTTGCCTACTATTCCTCAAGGGAAATGGAAATATATTGCCCTAACTTCTTTATTTGGGACCTTTATTCCTGCTTTTCTTTTCTCAATTGCCGAAACTCAAATCGACAGTTCTATTAGTGCAATTCTCAATTCCTTGACGCCTTTAAATACTTTGATTTTAGGCGTTATCGTTTTTGGTTTGAATTTCAAAAGGAGTCAGGTATTTGGCGTAATTATTGGGTTTATAGGTAGCATTCTTCTCGTTTTCAATGGCGCTCTTAATCATCCCAACCAAAATTATTACTACGCAATTTTGATAATAATCGCTTCTATTTGTTATGCAATTAATGTGAATTTAATCAAGAAATATTTGTCCGATTTATCGCCACTGACTATTTCTACTGGGAATTTTGCGGTTATGTTGCTTCCCGCTTGTTTGATATTGTATTTTTCAGATTTTAACCAAATTATTCACATTGAGAAAACACAAGATGCAGTTTTATTTATTTTGATTTTAGGGGTTGTAGGAACGGGAATTGCAAATATTATCTTCTTTAAATTAATCCAAATTTCTTCCCCCATTTTCGCAACTTCTGTAACGTATTTAATTCCAATTGTAGCCTTCTTTTGGGGATTATTAGATAACGAAATGCTTACTCCAATTCAGTTTTTAGGGGCATTTATAATTTTAATTGGCGTTTATTTATCCGCTAAAAAATAAAAAAGGCTACCTTTTCAGATAGCCTTTATAATTGATTTTTGATCTTATTTACAAGAAATCAGCATCGGTAATACCTTCATTAATTTTAACTTCTGTCGTTTTGAATTCAATTTCTTGAGGTCCAAAAGACAACGTAGTTTTAAATGGAAACTTAATTCCTTTCACTTCTTTATAATCACCAAAGCTACTAATCTGAGTCATTTTTTGACCATTTGCTTCTTGAACAACGGCTTTCCCGATTTTCAATCCTGAAGTAACATCATAATACAAAGTAGTTTTTCCGTTTTTGATAACGTAGGCATCAGCACCATTAAACGATTCAATTCCGTCTAAAGTAATGTCTGTTTTTTGTACCATTTGTAATTCGTTAAACGGGATTGCAGTTGCTTTTGTTTCTGCTAATTTTTCGCCATCAAGGTCTTTTCGTTGTCCTTGTTGGGTTACATAAGCTCCTTTTTCGTTCACAACTTGCTTCATCATTGTCATTCCCATCGCTTTCATTTCAACAGCTAATTTATTAGAAGAGGTAACTTTTGATGTCATTTCTAAAGCCGTTCCTTGAATTTCTCCTGTTGCTATTGAACTTACTGATTTTACTGTGGCAAGTGCTTTTTGTCCACCAATTGCTTTGATATAATTGTCTAAAACCGTTTTAACAGTAACTCCAGCAGGAACTGCTTTTTTCATCACTGGTTTTTCAGTTGGCGTTCCGTATTTATCAAAATAAAACATTGGGATTTTTAATTTTTCTAAACCTGGAAGCACTTCACTTCCTTTACCAACAATTACAACTCTAATATTGTCCTCAAGGAAATATTTATTGGCTACAGCCAAAACATCTTCTGCAGTTACCGCATTTATGTTTTTGATGTAATTCTCATAAAAATCTTCAGGAAGTCCTTGTGTTTTGATTCGTAATGCATATCCAGCAACGGTTTGTGGCTTTTCAATTTGCATTACAAACTTACCTACATATCCCGCTTTTACATTCGCTAACATTTCGTCGGTTACTTTTTCAGTTCTGATTTTTTTAATCTCCTTGAAAAATTCAACTACCGCACTATCGGTTACTGCGTTTCTAACTTGAGTAGAAGCTCTAAAAGTGGATATATATTTGCTTCCGCCAATGCTTGAACGCGCGCCATAAGTCCAACCGTGAGCTTCACGAAGATTCATGTTTAAATAACTATTAAAGTCGCCACCAAGAATTTGATTGGCAACAATTGTAGCAAAATAATCTTTGTCATTCATTTTCAAATCCACTGTATTTTGCAATGCAATTTCCGATTGAACGGCATTTGGCATGTCTACAAAATTGATTTGAGTATACTGAACATTTTTCGGATCAGTATAGGTTAATGAAGGTGCCGTTGCTTTTACCCAAGAACCAAATAGTTTTTCAACTGCTTTTTTGGTTTCTTTGAATTTTACATCCCCTATAATAATAAGGTACGCGTTTTCAGGAACAAAATTAGTATGGTAATTGCTCTCAACATCAGAAAGCGTTACGTTTTTGATTGTTTCTTCGCTTAAGAATTCACCAGAAGGATGACTTTTTCCAAAAGCTAAAACGTTTTGAACTCTTCCAGCTACTGCCGCTACACTTTTTTCTTGTGTTTTTAATCCTTCAATTAATTTGTCTTTTTCTTTATCAAATTCCTCTTGTGTAAAGTTAGGATTCAAAGCACCTTCTGCCATTAATTCAAGAATTCTACCTGAATATTTAGAAAGACTACTTCCAGATGCTCCAGAAGAATAGAAATTTAAATCGGCTCCAAGGAAATCAATTTCTTCATTGAAAGCGTCTTTTGGAATTTTCATACTTCCGTTTCCGATTAAGCTACTGGTTAAATCGGCAACTCCTTTTTTAGTACCTTCTACATAAGGAGTATTGTCAATGCTTAGATTGAAAGAGACTCTTGGGAGTTTGTGGTTTTCTACAACCATTACTTTCAGCCCGTTTGGAAGGGTAAAAGATTCTGGTTTCTTAATATTGATTACTGGAGATGGTCCAGGTTTTGGCTGAGTTCTGTCTTGTGCTTGCATAATTAAGGTTAAAAACAAGCTTGATAATAGGATAATTGATTTTTTCATAATAGAATATCTTAGTTTTGAGCTTTGTCTTTTGATGGAACATAATCCAATATCAATCGTTGATTTGGATTTAAATATTTTTTGGCTACGTCTCTAATTTC
>CALPQA020000085.1 GCA_943325595.2 Auritidibacter sp. Marseille-P8566 | reverse complement strand
TCACCTGTAGCATTATTATCTGATTCAAATCCTTCAGAAGTTGAAACCGTTGGGTTATCAGCAATGTTTGGATCTCTTACTGCTAAACAGAATTGAACGTTTCCGCTATAACCATTATCAGTATCAAAATCATCATCTAATCCTCTAAAAGCGACTAAGTGTTTGCAATTTACAGCACCACCAAACCACTCAAATGAATCGTCATTAGAATGTGAAACTTGAACATAATCAATGGTAGTTCCAGAACCTACAGCTCCAAGAGTCAATCCATTAATTTCTTGATTAGCTCCATAAACATATCCTGCAAATTCTATTCTAACATATTTTAACGTTCCTGAATTATCTGAATTATCTGGAGAAAGTCCACCACCAAATTCCGTATCAGTACTTGCAGCAATTCCTTCGATATTATTAATACCGTTATTGGTATTGTAAGCTCCTTTACCTAATAATATTACTCCACCCCAATCTCCTTTGGCTCTTGAACCAACGGCATTATCAGATGTAAATACAATTGGGCTTGTTGCAGTTCCTATTGCTATTAATTTTGAACCTTTAGTTACAAATAAACCTGCTCCTGTAGCAGTATGATCTCCACGAATAACAACACCTGCTTCAATAGTTAAAGTAGCATTGTTTTTCACATAAATCTGATTTTTCAAATAATAAGTACTACCCGCAGTCCAAGTTGTGTTTGTTGTAATGTTAGCCGTTACATTTACAGTTGGCGTTTGATAAACCGCATTTTGAGGATCAAAATTAGTCCAGTTATTCGTCCACATAGCTACTGGAGAGGGAGCAAATGCACCTCTGTAGGTTGTAGTTTCTAGTTGTGCATTCATTGAAGCTGCAACTAAAAAAAGAATCGATAAAAAGTAAAACTTCTTCATGTTTTTTTTGATTTAATTTATTAGGTCAAAAGTAGACTTGACGTTTAAATAAAAGGTTTCGAATTTGTTATTTTAGTGCCAACTTTAAGTTTCTAAATTGTTAAGCGCAAATAATTTGAAAATAAAAAAGGCTAGAATAACTTCTAGCCTAATAGCATATCAACACTTTCTTTATTAAAAAGAATAATTAAGTGACATTGAGAATGTTGGCCCAAATTTGGTTCTCCAAACTAGATCATCTTCTTTATGGTCGTATCCGTTTTTGTTTTGAGAATCACCCGTTAATACGGAATTAACAAATGCTTTGAATCCTGAAACATTGTTAGCAGTATCCAAATCACTATTTTGATAAAAAATCAAATCTTGTGCAAGTGCATTTTGAACATTTAATTTTAATTCAAGTTTGTTATTCAAAAAGCTTTTTGCAACTTGAAAATCTAAAAATGTTCTTCCTTTTTCCCAATAGGCTGGAGTTGCCCCACCTGGAGTTTGATTTCCGTGAATTGCAATTCTATCTCCAATTCTATTCATGTTTGCAGAACCCGACCATCCTAATTCTTTATTTAAATACTGAAGTCCCGCATTAAAAACATATGGAGATTGACCTTGTAAAGGAATATCTTTTAGAGTTGCTGATGAAACTAAGTTTCCTATGTCAACTTTTGAACGAATTACGGCTAGATTAGTATAAAACGTTAAATCCTCAAGTGTCTTTGTGTTTTCTGTTCCAAATATAGAACTCAATAAAGTTCTGTATTCCAATTCAATCCCTTTATTAGTTCCTTCTTTTGCATTCTTATATTGGTTTGAATTATTCGCTTGTGCTTGCAATTCGATTGGATTTGTAAAATGTTTGTAAAAAGCAGATAATGAAAACAATTGTCCTTTACCAGGATATATTTCATATCTCAAATCTAAATTATTTATTTGTGCTATTTTTAAATCTATAAAACCTGAAGTATTAAATCTTGTTGCGCTATCAAAAAATAAAAAGGGAGCTAACTCTCTAAATTCTGGACGGTTTAGTGTTTTGGAAGCACTTAATCTTAGGTTTTGTTTTTTTGTTAAACTATAAATAAAGTTTAATGAAGGAAGAACATCCAATTGACTGTCATTAACAGTTACTGGTTCTCCAGCATCCGACTCAGATTCTAATTTTTGAGAATAATTTTCTATTCTTACTCCCCAAACAAGTCTTAATTTTTTATAGGCATTATCAAACATTAAATAGGCAGCATCCAATTTAGAATTGGCAGTATAAGAATCATTTCCTTTTGTACCGTCATACAAAGTCAATCCACTTGAACGAATGCCTAATATTCCCATATTGGAAGCGTTAAAAATAGTTGCATTGTTTTGAGAAGAAATACTTTGCAAAAAGGTATTGTTTCCATAATTCACACCATCTACAACTCCATTAAATTTTACATATCCCAATTGTCTGGCGGCAAAATCTCTGTATCTCGTTTGTGTAATTCCGCCTATTTTTATTTCAGTAGTAAAATCATCTGAGAATTTCAATTTCTTACTCAAATCTATTTTTGTACTAAAAATATCTTCTTTGTTTTTTGAAGTATATATAGACCCCGGATAATCTTGTCCTACAGAATTTGTAGAAAAATTTGCAATTGGCGATGTCATTGTTCCATCATCAAATTTAATATAAACATAGGAATTTCTTCTTTCGCTTGGAACTTCTCTATTTACAGAACTATAAGAACCCACCCAATTTAATTTAATTTTACTTTTAGTGAAAAAATGTTCCCCACTCAATTGACCGGTATAGATTTTATTATTAGTAAAAATTCTAGAAGTAGTATTAATCCACAAAGGATCACTTTCTTGAGTTAAACTTCCATTTCTATCAAGAATTTTACTATCAGAAATAATACTATATAAGTTTTTAAAACTGAATGAATTGTTTGGATCTATTTTTAATGACAAGTTCCCTATTGCAGCAAATAAAGTCTGAACACTATAATTTTGATCCAATTGATTGGTTACCAATTGACCAGGTCCGTCATAAGTTCGCCTGTTAGTTTCATTGTAATTATTGGTTTTATTATAAGTAACAGAACCTAAAAAGCCTAAACTTTGTCCCTCGTTAATTTTAAAGAATCTCCCTAATGTATATTGCATACTTGTATTTGGGCTGAATTTTTTTTCATATAAATTCCAATCCGATTGGTATGATTTGGCCAAGGAAGCAATTTCTTGATAACTACTTTGTGTATGTTGGTTTTGTAATGCTTGAAAATTTGCAACACTAGGAAAAGAAGTTGGTAATCCTTTCGTCCCATCATCTAAACCTAGCCATTCTGTTTTTCCACTTGCTGCATACAATTGTTTTTTACCCGTTGTAATCGTATTGTATCCTGAACCTACAGATAGCGATTCGAAATCTTTATCCGGAGTAGCTTTTGTATTAATTTCAATAACTCCTCCAGCAAATTCTCCAGGTAAATCAGGAGTTGCTGTTTTATAAATGACTAAATTATCAATCATATTAGCTGGAAAAATATCGAATGAAAATGCTTTTCTATCTGGTTCTGTACTTGGCAATGGCGCTCCATTTAAATAAGTAGTATTATAACGGTCATTCAAACCACGGATAATTACGAATTTATTGTCTTGCACACTCGCACCACTAATTCTTTTTAAAACATCCGATGTAGTTTTGTCTGGAGTTCTCTTTATTGATTCTGCAGAAATTCCATCTGAAACTCTAGCACTGTTTTTTTGAACAGATAAAAGTGAAACTAACGATTCGGCTTTCATCTTAGTTCTTTTAATAACAACTTCATTCAAGCTGTTATTTTTTTCTGCCATCGAAACAGTAAGTGAAGTAGTTTCTCCCTTAGTAGTTTCAACGTCTGAAATTATTTTAGTTTCCAATGTAAAATCTGAAAACTCTAATTCTTGTTTTCCAACTGCAACATTTCTAATAATAAAATTTCCAGAAGCATCCGATTGTGTTGCTAATTTTGTATTTAATACCTTAATAGTAACACCTGGTATTGATTTCCCGGTAGCTTCTTCGATTACTGTTCCCTTAATAATTGAGGTTTGTGAGAAGATGCTACTTGAAATAAGTAGGATGATAAAAAAGTAAAAAAACTTCATTGTAAATGGTTTCATTTATATTAATTTAATTAATTGCAAAATTACGGTTGTGACCTTTCCCGAATGTTACTAATTAATTAACAATACCTCTGAATTGTTTGTACAATGTTATTTTAATATGTCTTTAATGTAAATTATACAGAAGAAAAAACTTCACTAAATACTAAATTTTAGTTGTGTAAATTCAAATTAAATTGACTTTCATTTAATTTCCAGACTCCTTTTTTGCATCAAGAACCATTTTATCATTTGCTGTGATTGCAAATTCAACACGACGGTTAAAACTTCTTCCTTCCTTCGTTTCATTTGACGCAATTGGGTCTGCAATTCCAAGTCCAACAATGCTAAATCTAGAATATAACAATCCTTTATTTGCTAAATAATTTTTAACCGCAGAAGCTCTGTCTTCTGAAAGTCGCTGATTATATTCTGCCTGACCTGTGCTATCGGTATAGCCATAAATTACAATATTTGTATCAGGATAGTTGCTAAAAACCTTGACTAATTTATCTAAGTTTGCTTTTGCATTTGAGGTTAAAGTTGCTTTATTAGTGTCAAAACGAACTGAATTTTCGTTTAAAACCAATTTAATTCCTTCACCAACACGAACAACTTCTGCACCAGGAAGCGCACTGTCAATTTCTCTAGCTTGCTTGTCCATTTTATTGCCAATTACTCCTCCCGCAACACCACCGATTACTCCTCCAAGGACAGCGCCTAGGGCTCCATTGCCACCTTTTCCTACATTGTTTCCAATCACGGCTCCGAGAATTCCGCCTGCTACAGTTCCTATTCCTGCACCACGTTGGGTTTTATTTGTGTTTTTAACTGCTTCACAACTTGTTAAAATTGGATTGCTAAACATCAATAGTATTACGATTATTATCAGACTTTTTTTCATTTGTTTCGTTTTTATAATTAGTTTTTTTGGAATTGATAAATTACTGAGGTCGTTTTTCCACCGATATCAACCTTATCAATAAGTTGAAATTGGGTTTGTGACTGGTTTACAATTGTTAATACAAATCCATTCCTTACTTTTTTAGCCTTTAAACCTGCATCAAGTATTTTTAAAACGAATTGTCCTTCATCATTTATGAACCACGTTATGGCAGAACTAAAATTGGAACATGTGGCGTTGTTTAAAGTAAATTCTCCTTTGTTATTATTGGAGATGAATTTCCAAGTACTTCCTACAAAGCAATTTGAATCTGTAATTTGAAAAGAATTGATTTTAATGTAATCAGAACTCGGATAATCAACAGAAATTAGGGTCCAATTCCCTTTAATTTCAACTTGTGATTTTCGATCTAATTTAGAGTTTGTAATTGAAGTAGATTTGCAACCAGATATTAATATAACTAGTGCAACGATAAAAAATGCTTTTCTCATCTTGAATTATTTTTATTGGTTTATACTTTCACAAAGGTACGACTAGTACAATCAATACATGGGGTTTTAAATCAAAAATCGAAATCTATATTTACGACAATTTGTCACCCTCTTTTTAATTGGTATTCTATTTGAGGAATCCTAGGAAATAACAATCTTAAAATTTTAATTTATGACAACTGGAAAAATCAATGTTTCGGTAGAGAATATCTTCCCTTTAATTAAGAAATTTTTATACAGTGACCACGAAATATTTTTACGGGAACTGATTTCAAACGGAACCGATGCAACTTTAAAATTAAAACATTTAACAAGTATTGGCGAAGCAAAAGTTGAATATGGCAGTCCTATTATCGAAGTAAAAATCGATAAAGAAGGAAAAAAACTACACATTATTGACCAAGGAATTGGGATGACTTCTGATGAAGTTGAAAAATACATCAACCAATTGGCGTTTTCTGGAGCCGAAGAATTCCTAGACAAATACAAAGATTCTGCTAAAGATTCAGGAATTATTGGGCATTTTGGATTAGGATTTTATTCTGCTTTTATGGTCGCTTCCAAAGTTGAAATTATCACTAAATCATACAAAGACGAACCAGCAGCACATTGGACATGTGATGGAAGTCCAGAATTCACATTAGAACCAAGCGACAAAACTACTCGTGGATCTGAAATTATTTTGCACATTGCTGAAGATTCATTAGAGTTTTTAGAAGATTTTAGAATCCGTGAATTGCTAAATAAGTACAATAAGTTCATGCCGATTCCAATTAAATTTGGAACTAAAACGGAGAAAATAGAACAGAAAAAAGGAGAATTTGTTGAATCCGAAGACAAAGACAATATTTTCACTGAAGTAGAAGTGGATAACATTATCAATAATCCAAATCCAGCTTGGACCAAACAACCAACGGAATTGTCAGATGAAGATTACAAAAATTTCTACAGAGAAGTCTATCCAATGCAATTTGAAGAACCGCTTTTTCACATTCATTTAAATGTAGATTATCCGTTCCATTTAACTGGAATTTTATACTTCCCAAAATTGGGTTCTGATATGCAAATTCAGAAAGACAAAATCCAATTGTATCAAAATCAAGTTTATGTAACTGACAATGTGGAAGGAATTGTACCTGAATTTTTAACGATGTTGAAAGGAGTTATTGACTCACCGGATATTCCATTGAATGTTTCGCGTTCAAGTTTGCAATCTGATGGTGCGGTTAAGAAAATCTCTAACTATATCACCCGAAAAGTGGCTGATAAATTGAAATCTTTGTTTACAGAAAACAGAGAAGATTTCGAGAAAAAATGGAATGACATCAAAATTGTTTTAGAATACGGTATGCTTTCAGAGGACAAGTTCTATGAAAAAGCGGGAGCGTTTGTTTTATATCCAACCATTGATGACACCTATTTTACATTAGAAGAATTAAAAGAAAAATTAGCTGCAAATCAAACAGATAAAGACGGAAAACTAGTCGTTTTGTATGCATCAAATAAAGAAGCGCAACACAGTTATATCGAAATTGCGAAAGAAAAAGGATATGAAGTTTTATTACTTGATTCCCCAATTATCTCGCATTTAATTCAAAAAATTGAAGGCGATAATAACACGTTGACTTTCGTTCGTGTCGATTCTGACCACATTGATAATTTAATTAAGAAAGAAGAAACGGCTATTTCTAAATTGTCTGACGAAGAAAAAGAAAGTTTGAAAACGGTTTTAGAAGGATTTGTTCCAAAGCAAAAATACTCGGTTCAAATGGAAGCGTTGGATAGCAATGCAGCACCATTTATAATCACGCAACCAGAATTTATGCGAAGAATGAAAGAAATGAGTCAGTCTGGTGGTGGTGGAATGTTCGGAATGGGAAATATGCCAGAAATGTATAATTTGGTGGTAAACACCAACTCGGATTTGGCTACCAATATTTTGAATACCCAAGACAAATCGGCTCAAGAAAGTTTGGTAAAACAAGCGTTAGACTTGGCTAAATTATCCCAAAACCTTTTGAAAGGCGAAGAACTTACCGCTTTTGTAAAGAGAAGTTTTGACTTGATA
>CALPQA020000084.1 GCA_943325595.2 Auritidibacter sp. Marseille-P8566 | reverse complement strand
CCAAGTGCCGTGAATAAAGCGAAAGATAATATTAAAAACGCCAATTTAGAGGAATATATTACTATCGAAGAGCGTAACTTTTTCGACACAGAAAAAACATCTGAAGGGAAATTGCATATCGTTTTCAATCCTCCTTATGATGAACGTTTGGATATTCACATGGAAGAATTTTACAAAAACATTGGTGATACTTTGAAGAAAAATTATCCAGGAACCAATGCATGGTTCATCACTGGAAATTTAGAAGCATTGAAATATGTTGGACTAAAACCTTCAAGAAAAATTAAGTTATTTAATGCAAGTATTGAAGCCCGTTTGGTAAAATATGAAATGTACGAAGGGAGTAAAAGAACAAAATTTCAGGTTATAGATAATCCTACTTTATAATATTAATTTTATAGTTATGACTAAGTTACAAGTTAAAGCGTTTGTTTTTCAATTGTTGTGTTTTGCAGGTTTGTTTATTTTGTTTCGCTATTTAGTTTCAGAATATACTAATTTAACGGGTTTGTGGATTCCTTTTACGTCATTTGCTGTAGGTACGCTTTTGGCACCTAAATTTCAAGCCGTTAAAACTAACGATGGAGAAAAACTATTTATGAAATGGCTATTTGTAAAAGGAATTAGGGAAATAAAATAAGTTATTTTTTCTTTTTTTCTTCTTTCTTTGGAGTTGATTTTGTTTTGTATAAAGGAAGGAAATAGGTAACGGTATAATTTAGCCCGACTCCAAAATCGCCATTGTAGGTTCTATTAAAACCTGGAATGTACAAATTGTCAAAATTATCAGGTTTTTTATTGGAAATCATTCGGTTCATTCTTACACTGAAACCAACGTAAATATTTTTCAAAACTTCAGCTTTCATACCTACTACTACTTCAAGCCATTGAGCAGTAAGTCCATTAAATTTCTCCCCAGAAATAACTGTTGGAGCTTCAGGAAAATAAGTTGAAGTATTGTATAATTTGTAACTGTTCAGTGTTTGATCGAATGTGCTTGCTCCATAACGCAATCCGATATAAATCATGTTTCTCATATCCAACCAGTTTTCATAAGAATTATAATCAAAACCAGCCTTGATGTAAGTTCCTTTTGTTGTTGAATTTATTCTATCATCTTCGTTTGTTTTGTTTTCATTTCCTAATTCTGCCGCAAGGTAATAATTTTTCGTTAGACGGTAATCACCAACTAGTTCCAAACCTTTATAATTTTTATCATAAAAAGAGCGTGTCAATTTGAATAAATCGGCACCAACTCGAATGCCATAGCGTTCAATTTTAGGGGGAATGCTATCGGTTTTTTTTTGTTGTGCATTGGCTAAAAATGACAGCAAAACCAGTACTACACTAAAAGTAAATTTTGATGTGTTTTTCATTTTCAGTTATGATATTAGAAGTGTTTACGGTAATAGTTTGCATCCAAATACCATCAGGTGTTGGAGCATCAGATTTTATATAAGGTGTAGTTGGGTCTAAAGTAAAAACAGTTTTGAAACCACAAGCTCTCGAAACAAAGATGTTTTCTCGGGTGTAATTAAACTGCAAGAAATCTTCATTGTCAATTGTAGTATCACTGCTGTTATTAACAAAACTGTATTTTGTAATATCTTCGTTTGTTTTTAAAGGAAGTTCAATTTTGCTTACAGCGTCAAAAGCAAAAAAAGTAGTCACTCCAGCTTCTTTTACTTTTAAATTTGTAACATTTTTCAATACCGTTGGATGCAAGGCATCGTAAAACTCAATAACTATTTTTGGAGTAGTGGAAGTAGCCTCATCACAAATATCATCTTTTTCGCAGCTTGAAAAAGATAATGAAAGTAGGAAAAGAAGTAGAATTAATTTTTTCATTTTAAATTTATTAAATTGAATTTTAAAAGGTTTTAAATGGAAAAAAGTTATTCTTTTTTCAAAGCTTCTTCATATTTTTCTCCAACAGCCTTCCAATTTATTATTGCAAAAAAGGCATCGATATAATTTTTTCTTTTGTTTTGGTATTCCAAATAATAGGCATGTTCCCAAACGTCTAATGCTAAGATTGGTGTTCCTGGAATTAATGCTCTTGGCATAAGTGGATTGTCTTGATTTGGCGTGCTTGTAACTTGTAATTTTCCTGTTTTATCTACAATTAACCATGCCCAACCAGAACCAAATTGTTTGTTAGCCGCATTTTTAAATTGGTTTTTAAAACCTTCAAATGAACCAAAATCTTTTGCAATAGCAACTGCTAAAGTATCTTTAGGTTCACCTCCTGATTTAGGACCTATGCAGTCAAAAAACAAACTGTGATTGTAAAAACCACCTGCATTATTTCTTAGATTTAAACTATCTGCAACTGATTTTGATAAAATTTCTTCAATAGTAAAATCCTCTAATTCAGTATTTTTAATTGCTTTATTTAAGCTATTGGTATAGGCTAAATAATGTTTTGAATAGTGAAGTTCCATTGTTCTAGCATCTATGCTTGGTGATAACGCGTCATAAGAATAAGGCAATTTATTCAACTCAAAAGTACCTTCTTCTGCTTTAACATCATCTGGCGACCCTAATGAGACTTTTTCGACAGCGGAGGGAAGTGGTACTTCAACAACTTCGGTAAGTTTTTTATTGGTACAGGAAAATAACGTGATTAGTATTGAAAAACACAGTAAAAACCAATTTGCCTTTTTCATGATTGTTTTATTTATTTTGTAAAGAAAGTATATTTTCAATGTATAATTCTTTTGCTTCGTCAATTGACAAATGACTAATTTGCATCCATGCATTTGTTTTAAAAGCATTTCTTAAGTCAAAATTTGATATTTGATTGCTGTCTAGAGTCCCAAATGTTGCTTGTTTATAATAGGCATAAAGTCGCAATTGCACATCTTGAGGCAATGAGTCCTGAGACATTTTTGAAGCAATTTCTACTGCTTCAGCAAATCTAGTATCTAAATCTTTTTTTTTCATTACGATTTAATCGCAATTATTGTTTTACCTCCAATTGCTTTTTCATTTAGTTTCACATTAATTTGTGTTCCTAAAGGTAAAAATAAATCAACTCTTGATCCGAATTTAATAAAACCCGCATCTGTTCCTTGAACAACTTGTGTTCCTTCAACGGCATAGTTGACAATTCGTCTTGCTAAAGCACCAGCAATTTGTCGGTACAAAACCTCTCCAAATACTCGATTCTCTATTACTACTGTTGTTCTTTCGTTTTCTTCACTCGCTTTTGGATGCCAAGCAACAAGGAATTTTCCTGGGTGGTATTTACTAAAATTTACTTTACCACTCAATGCATATCGTGTTACATGCACATTTATAGGCGACATAAAAATAGATACTTGCATTCTTTTATCTTTGAAATATTCACCTTCAAAAACTTCTTCAATTACCACAACTTTTCCATCTACAGGAGCAATAATATGATTGTCATTAATTTCTACTGTTCTTACTGGATTTCTGAAAAATTGTAATATCAATAATAAAAACAAAAGTACAGTAATTTCCACTGTTTTTTGAATCCAAATTGTTGCTATAAATGTATCTGCTAATAGTAATAAAGCAACAGTTATTGTTGTTGCAATTAGAATAATTTTTCCTCCTTCTTTATGAAACATAACTTAAAATTTTATAAAATAAAAATACAAATGGTGCTACAAATATAACACTATCTAGTCGATCTAGAATCCCTCCATGTCCGGGCATTATTTTTCCGCTGTCTTTCACACCAGCAATTCTTTTAAATTTGGATTCGATTAAATCTCCAATGGTACCTATAATCCCAACAATAACAGCAATTATTGTCCAAATCAATATCGATTTATCGCTAAATTGTGCGCTTGCTTTTATGTAATATTTTGATATTAAATAACCTGCGATTATTGCAAAAATGATTCCGCCAAAGAACCCTTCAACTGTTTTCTTAGGAGATATTCTTTCAAATAATTTTGTTCTTCCAATTGACTTTCCAACAATGTATGCAAAAGTATCGTTAGTCCAGATCAAGATAAAAAGTCCAATTATGATTTTAGGGTTATAATCGATAACTCCAAATGAAATTTTAGTAATAAATACAAAAGGCAATATGATATACCCCAATAAATAAAGGTATTTTGAAGAAGTGCTTATTTTTTGGATGTTATCATAAAACAGAAAAAGGATACATTTAATAGACACGACTAATGCCGCAACCAATAATATCAAGTCTAATTGTTCAGTATTGACAGCAATATTTATGTCAGCATTAAAAAATTCGTTTAATTTTTTTGTTGTAATTTGATTGTAATTACTAACTAACGTTATTGCTGTGTAGAATAATAGGCCGAAAACGATTGGGAAAATTTTATGTATTTGTACTAAATTGCAAAATTCGTACAAAGTGATAATTAGGAAGATTCCAAATAGAATAAAAAAACTTTCTGTAGAATATAAAATCGAAGAAAGTAATAAAATTATATAAATAGCTCCCGATATAGCCCGTTTTAGAGTTTCATTCATCTTATAAATCCTCTAAAAGCAATAAATATAGATTTTTTGCTGAACTACCGTAGTGTAAAAAATCCTCTTCTTTTACTTTTTCAAAATATTTTATAGTGGTGATATTTGTAGGATAGTCTTTCTCGTATTTCTTTTTAATCATACGAAGTCCATCACTAGTACTTTCTACAATTTGACTTGTAGTGGCATAAATAATAATGTTAGTAGGTAATTCATTTGGCTTTTTTTGCTTGATTTGATTCGAAGAGAACAAGACTGAACCTTCTTCGGCAATCAAATTTTCACAAGTTGCAAGGAGAAATTTTGGATTTGTTGGTTTGTCATAAACTAATTTATTTTCATCCAACATGCTGAATAGTTTTGGCTCATAGCACAATACTTCAGATTCAAACCAATCATTTTCTTCTAAAATATTTTCAAATTGTTCTTTTACTTCACCAAGATTTTCACAGTATAGGAATTTACCCCCATTTTTTTTGAAGTTAAAAGTGAATCTTTCGTCAACTGGCAATGATAAATCTGATGCGGAACGGTTGAATTCACTTTGGTTTTCCTCTTCAGAGGATTCCTCACCAGAACCAAAAAATTTTCTAAAAAGACTCATATTATAGATTAAAATATTTAGTTTGTTTTTTCCAAACATCCAAAGATAAAAAAATCTTAATTCAAATGCATTTTTGAATTAAGATTTTTTAAAAAAAGTTAAAATATTGTATTTTTAAAGCGAATTTTCTTCCGCTAAATTCTTGTCAAATGTTCTTTTTCCAAAAATAGACTCTAAATCATCTTTGAAAATAACTTCTTTTTCAATTAAAATATCGGCTAATAAATTTAGTTTGTCTTTGTTTTCTTGTAAAATTTTAATTGCTCTATCGTATTGACTTTCAATAAGCGCAGATATTTCTTTATCAATTATCATTGCTGTATCTTCAGAATATGGTTTTGAGAAATTGTACTCGCTTTGCCCTGAAGAATCATAATAGGTAATATTACCGATTTTGTCATTCAGTCCATAAACCGTAACCATAGCTCTTGCTTGTTTGGTAACTTTTTCTAAATCGCTTAGAGCTCCAGTCGAAATTTTATCAAAAACAACTCTTTCCGCAGCTCTTCCACCCATAGTCGCACACATTTCATCCAACATTTGATCAGGACGAACAATAAGACGTTCTTCAGGTAAATACCAAGCTGCACCCAAACTTTGTCCACGAGGAACGATTGTAACTTTTATCAATGGTGCTGCATGTTCAAGCATCCAACTTACCGTTGCGTGACCTGCTTCGTGAACTGCAATTGCTCTTTTTTCTTCAGGAGTAACAATTTTATTTTTCTTTTCTAAACCACCAACAATTCTGTCAACGGCATCAAGGAAATCTTGTTTGTCTACAGCTGTTTTATTATGTCTTGCAGCAATTAAAGCTGCTTCGTTACAAACATTTGCAATATCGGCACCAGAAAAACCTGGAGTTTGTTTCGCTAAAAAGTCGGTGTCTAATCCTTCTACTTTTTTCAAAGGAGCAAGGTGAACATCAAAAATTTCTTTTCTTTCGCGAACATCTGGTAAATCAACAAAAATCTGTCTGTCAAAACGGCCAGCACGCATTAACGCTTTATCAAGAACATCAGCTCTGTTTGTAGCTGCTAATACAATTACATTTGAATTGGTCCCGAAACCATCCATCTCTGTTAGTAATTGGTTCAATGTATTTTCACGTTCGTCATTTCCACCCGACATATTGCTTTTTCCACGTGCTCTACCAACGGCGTCAATCTCATCTATAAAGATAATTGCTGGTGATTTTTCTTTTGCTTGTTTGAACAAATCACGAACTCTTGAAGCACCAACTCCCACAAACATTTCAACAAAATCAGAACCTGATAAAGAGAAAAATGGTACTTGGGCTTCACCAGCTACGGCTTTTGCCAAAAGTGTTTTCCCAGTTCCGGGAGGCCCTACTAATAAAGCTCCTTTAGGAATTTTACCTCCAAGATTGGTATATTTTTCAGGGTTTTTCAAAAATTCAACAATTTCTTGAATTTCCTCTTTAGCCCCTTCTAATCCTGCAACATCTTTAAATGTTGTTTTGATATCTGTTTTTTCGTCAAAAAGTTTTGCTTTCGATTTTCCAATATTAAAAATCTGTCCGCCACCACCGCCAGCACCACCATTCATTCGTCTCATGATGAAAATCCAAAGTCCTAAAATTAGTACAAAAGGAAGTATCATTTGCAATAGTTCGCTCCAATTACTTTTTGGTAAAAAACTATATTCTTTTAGTAGCCCCGCTTTTACAGCAGCTTCTAATTTGTTTTGGAATATTTCATCGTTACCAATGTCAAAAGTATAGTGAGGCCCTTTATTGGGTCTGTTTAATATATCTTTCGATACTACTTTGTGATTTGGCTCTTTTAAAGCAGCAGCTGTAAGGAATACATCAGCTTCCGTTTTGTTGTATACAATTACTTTTTCAACTTGCCCCTTTTCAAGATATTCGTTGAATTTAGAAGAAGAAGTTTTTAGCGGCTCCTCAAAACTAGAGCCCCCAGTAATATAACTTATGAATAAAAAAATCAATGCAACCGCACCATAAATCAACCAAGGATTGATTTTAATTTTCTTAGGATTCTGATTGTTTTCTGTAGCCATTTAGTAAATTTCTTTAGTATTTATTAGCAATAGTTGTAATTTTAGCATCACCCCAAAGGCTTTCGATGTTATAATATTCTCTAATATTTTTTTGAAAAACATGAACAACAATATTCACATAATCCATCAAAACCCATTCTGCATTTTCCATGCCTTCAACATGCCAAGGCTTGTCTTTAATCTCTTTTGAAACCGTTTTTTGAACAGAATTTACAATTGCGCTTACTTGAGTGTTTGAATTTCCATTGCATATAATAAAATAGTCACATGCTGAATTATCTATTTCTCTCAAATCTAAAATGTCAATATCATTTCCTTTTACTTCTTCAATTCCCTTTATAATGTTTGCTAGTAAAACAT
>CALPQA020000083.1 GCA_943325595.2 Auritidibacter sp. Marseille-P8566 | reverse complement strand
CATCCAAATCCTTCTTCTGTAATGTAGTCAAATTCAGTTCCTACATTCCCATATTCAGCAAAAATTTTATGGGAGCTGATTTCTAAATCAAATTTTTCGGGAATAGTCCCATTATAGTCTACGGCATTTCTTGTAATGAGCCAAAGCCATCGATAAATCATTTCCTGGGCTTCATTTTTGTAATTGTAATTTAATAATCCTTGCCATAAAATAATTTGATGAGGAGCCCAGCCAAAAGGATAATCCCATTGTCTTTGAGGTAATTTTGCATCTAAATTTTCTATTTCTTTTTTTGTGCTTCCTACAATTCCACCTTTTAATTTGAACTTAGGAAGTGTAGTTTTTACTAAAATTGAGGCTTGTTCGGCGCTGCATAAATTTGCCCACAAAGGATAAAAAGTTGTTGCGGCTTCAAATTCGTGTTGTTCAGATTTTATAAAATTATAATCAAAATAAATTCCTTTTTCTTCGTTCCAACAGAATTTATTTATTTTTTCCTTTCTAATTTCCGCTTTCTTATTCCAATTTTCTGAAGTATATCGTGTGTTTTCATTATACGAAAACTCGTTGTTAAATTCAGTTTTAATTAAAAAAGCAATGTCGGTTTCAAATTTATATAGCAAGCAATTCAAGTCAATTGGAGTCAAATCGGCACAAATTGCATCCAATCTATTGGTTGTATCATGCCCACTTTCGCGCATACTTCGATCGTGAATAAAATAGGAATCTAATGTTTCGTCAACGATTTCTCTGTTTAAATATTTTTTTTCAAAATCGCGTAAAGGCATGTTGTATTTCAAAGCATATTTCTCGAGTATAGCATCAAAGTGTCCAATTTCTACCTCAAATGGAAGCCCAATTCCTTCTGCTTTATAGCGGTTTAAACCATTTGACGCAAGTCTAGTTTTCTCTTGCATCCAAACTGTTTCATATTCTGTAATTGCCGTTTTTAAATGCTTTTCAATCCAAGATTTTTCTTGATTTGATTTACTAAGAATATCAATAAGTAAAGTGGTATAAAAAGGAGGTTGCGTGCGAGTTAAATAGTAGCTTCTATTGGCATTAAGAATTTTTCCGTAATGATCAATTTGATATTTAAAGTTTTCTGTTATGGCAACGGCAAGATTTATTTTATCATCAATAATTAGCCCCATGGCAATGAAATAGCTATCCCAGCCATACATTTCATTGAAACGTCCTCCAGGAACTACAAAAGGAACACCTTTAATTTCTCCGTTATTTATTTCGAGAGCAAGCGCTAGAATTCCAGGTTTTTTATTCAATGTTAAAATGAAATCTGGAGTCATTATTTCGGGTAGTTGGACTACTTCTAATTTTGAAATGCTTTTCTCTAATTTCTTAAAATAGTCAAAAGCAATAGGGTCGTTGAATGGAACATAGAGGTATGAAATTGGGTTGTCAATTTTATCGTCTTCAATTATCTTAACAATCCCGTCTTTATCTATGGTTCTGGTAAGTCCTTCCCAATAAAGGTCTTTTATTTTTCTTGAAATTCTTGTTACTGGCGCCTCTATTATTTCGGATATATTGATTTGTGCAACTTCGGAAGTTCTTTTTTTGGCTAAAGCCAATTCTTGAAGTAAGTTTGATAAATAATAGGTTCCTTCAATCGAAAATTCAGTTCCCTCTTCACTGACAATTATAAACTTTTTTGGGCCATCATCATCGATAGTGATCTTCTTGTCGCCATCAGTATCTTCTTGAGATAATAATTCTTGTAGCGTTTGATTTATGTGGAGTTTAAACTTCATTTTGTGCAGTTAATTTTTTCAAAATAAAGAAAGATAATAGTAATAAAGACATTGGAATTAAGGTAAAATAAAATGCATTTTCAGGCCCTTTGGTCATAAACAGCCAACCGATAATTCTTGATCCGAGAGTGCCTCCAAGAGCTGAAAACACCACGATTAATCCCGTCATTGAACTGTGAAGTTTTTTTGGCAAGGAACTCAATATTACCGAATTTAACAAAGGATAAATAGGCGCAATAAACAACCCTACCAATGGAAATGCAAATCCTATTAATGGAATATCTGAAATGGAATTAATGGCAATAACTTGTAGTCCAATTGTTTTTGGTAAAACAAACAACACGACGAGCATAGCACTAATAATACAAAAAGTTAATATCCAAATCCAATTTATTTTTTTGGTAATCACTCCCGCTAATAATCTACCAACGGCTAATGAAATTGCGAGAATACTGGCCATCATAATACTAATATTTTCAGGAAGATGAAGTACTTTAGCGTTGAAGGTGGGCAGCCAAGACATGATTCCTTGCTCGATCATTACAAATAAGAAAGCGCTTATCACAAAAATAATCGTCAATAATTTAGCCAACAAAAACCCCATTTTTCTAAAATCATCGAGTAAATCAGAACCCGGAATTTCTACTGGCAAATCAAATTTTGTAAAAAATAAAAACCCGAATGAAAGCAGTGAAATGAATGCCAAAAGCAAATAAACGTTTAACCAAGCATTTACGTTTGTATCTGAATTAAAAGCAGGAAATAAAAAATAGGCTAATGCAATTCCAATCATAAAAACTCCTTCTATGCTGCTCATTAAGCTGTTGTGTTCTTTTTGATTGTCGGTAACCATACCAATTAAGGAATAGACCGAAACTTTTATGAGTGCGAAAGAAACACCAACAGTAGCAAATAATATTTTGGCAGCTAAAAATGAATTTCCAAAATACATGCTCAGACAGGCTAATGTAACCAATCCCAAGCTTATCAACATTGCTTTTTTGTACCCTATTCTTGGCAAAAAGGAAGCAATCAAAAAGGAAACAATAGCAATAGGAAAATCTTTGAAAGCCTCAAGAATACTTGCGTCAACTTCATTAACTCCATAAATTTTTTGGGATTTATAAATCACAATTCCGACGCTATTAAGTAAGATTGCAAAAACAAAATAATTGAGGTATAATACCGCTTTAATAGCATTTTTTTTCATGATTTTCTTTTTTTGATTCTACTATTAATTGGAGTTTAAATAGGCAAGAATATCCATTTCTTCGGGTAATCCACCCAAGTTTTGAAGTTTTAATACTGCCAATTTTTGGGCGATAGCTACAGTATCATCCAAATTACTTTGTGATAATTGGGCATATAAAAAGCCCGTCCAAAAAGCGTCACCAGCTCCTGTGGTGTCTACAATAGTATCAATTGGAAGTGCCTTATAATTAAACACTCCTAATTTTTTATCGGATAGAACCACCCCGTTTTTTCCTTTTGTCAAACAAATTGTGGCGGCTCCTAGTTCATGAAAATAGTCAAAAATAAACTGATTTTCTTTTGTCTCATTAAAAAGCCTAAAGCAATCATCATCGCTTAATTTTACGATAGGATTTGTAGAAAGATATTCTTTTAAAACACTTTTTGCTTCTTCTCGGTTAGGCCAAATTTTTTCGGAGAAATTAATGTCGATACTTGTTATTAAACCAAGTTCTTTCGCTTTTTTAGCACTTTCAACAATTGTTTCACGAGCAGGATTTTGACTTAACGCAAAACACGTGGTGTGAAAAATTTTAGCAGATTGTAAGAGTTCTTCAGAGATTTGGGAAGTTTCTATTTGGCAATCTGCTTGACGATAGGCAATAAATTCTGGAGTTTCGGTAGATTTTGAAACAAATATTACCGAGGTTGGGAAAGCTTCTGTCTTAACAATATTAGACGTAATTACCTTATTTTTTTCTAATTTTCTGAAAATAAAATCTCCTAAACCATCTTTCCCGCAGGTTGCAACTAGCACAGATTTTAATCCAAGTTTGGCTGCATTTATAGCAACATTAGTAGGTGAACCACCTAGAAACCGATGGTAATTTTTTGTTTTTGATATTGGTGCATTTACTTCATGTCCAATAAAATCAATTAGGACTTCACCAACACTAATAATATCTATCGTTTTTTCCAATTTAAAGAAGAAATTTAAAATTTGTATTTATACTTTGATGCAACATTACAGTTGCGGCAGCACTCCAAGCACAGTAA
Organism: Auritidibacter sp. Marseille-P8566; assembly: GCA_943325595.2. The sequence goes on along the minus strand of CALPQA020000083.1, from coordinate 3,480 downwards.
GGAACTCCGTTTGGCTTTTTTGTTTCGCTATTAAAATTCTCATAAAATGAATAGTCTTCAATAGCATTTGCCTTATTTATGTTTTTTAGAAGCAAATCAGCTTCCTGTTTTTTGTTTTTTGCAACCAATGCCAAACCATAAAACCCATTAACCATTGGCCAACTTCCGGCATTGTGAAATTCATTTGGATAGTTTCGAAATTCATATTTGCAATTGTTTTTTAGCAAATTCCAGTCGATATCCGTTTCTTGAATCGGAGGCCAAAAAGCAGGTATTAATTGCAACGGCATTTGTTTTTCTAATTTTTCGAAATAATTCAATATGGATTTTTGAAAAACTTCACTACCAATATTTAGCATTAATACCAATGAATTTGCAAAAGCATCAAATTGGGTTTTATAACCGGCAGGGGAGAAGGAGCAAGGCATAAATTCTTTGATGTTTGCTTCAGTATAGGCTCTTTCATGGTATTTTTCACCAACAGCATTCGGAGTGAAATTCACCTCAATTTGGTTCGTTATTTTTGCGATTTTTTCAGAAATCGTAATGTTTTTTGCAAATTGATTATAACTTTTTAAAGCCCAAATCCGAAGTAATTGATCGTATAATACATAGCCATCAGTAATGTATTCGTCTGCCCAATTTCCTGAAAGTGGAACATACATTAAATGTTTGTTATTGAATTCCCAAGCTTCCATGAGTTGGAGGCATTTCTGAATTGCAGCGTCGTGTTTCGCAACAAAATCAACCTCTTTTTTATAAAAGGCATATTGACAAATTCCAATTATAAACCAAGTTACAGCATCAACTCTTCCTGCAAGACCGCCATAACTTACTTCTTTTTCCTCTCCGTTTGACATTACATTAGAAGGAATTGTGCCATTTTCATGTTGGTTTTCTGCGAGCGTTTCTAAAGTTTTTTTGAAAGTTTCAATCAGTTTTTCATTACCAGAAGCCAATGCTGCTAGTCCACAAATAACGCCATCACGAGCCCAAACCCTTTTGTAATTAGAAATGTTTTGAGCACTCGCTAAAAATCCTTCCGAAGAAGATACCTTTTGCAGGAGCTCAATAGCTTTTATATAGTTAGTGTCACTATTCATTGCTTGCTACAATTTTATTTTTTTGGTTTTTATCAAAAGGGTGCAAAAAGCCCCAATCAATAAAAGAATTCCTGCAAAAGTAATTGCTAATCTTGGATCGTTATTTAAAAAATGTTTGAGGATGTAACCAAAAGATAAGTTTTGAATAATCATTGGTATTACAATCATCATATTTATAATTCCCATATACACACCATAACGTTCTTTAGGAATATTTGAAACTACCAAAAGATAAGGAATTCCCATCATACTAGCCCAAGCGATTCCGTAACCTATTATTACTACAAAAAACAAATATTGATTTTGTACCATTGGGAAACATAAAAAGGAAATGGCTCCTAACAATAAACAAATAAAATGCGTTATTTTGGCGCTGTGTTTTTTTGCAAATTTAGCTAAATAAAACGCAATTGAAAAAGTAATAATAAACCCAAAAGCACCTATTAAACCATTCCATCCAACCGCTTTTTCATAAGCAATTTTGTTATCTGGCGTTACATTCCAAACTGACAAAGCAATACTTTTGGCATTGTTTTGCCAATAACACATCAAAGCATACCATTGAAACAAATAAACTAAAAACAGTTGCCACATCACCGAAGGCATTTCAACCACTGCTTTGTAGATGTCAATGAAAGGAGAAAAAATATTTAATGGTTCAGCTTTTAATTTTGCAAGTTCTTCATCTGAAGGTATAATTTCAGGTGTTTTTTTCATACTCCACCAAATAGAAGTAATTGACAACACAGAACCTAGGAAAAACGAGGCGTACATCCAATTTGGTAATTCTCCGGTGTAACCAACAAATACAATTGGAAATAGAAAAAGAGAAATATATGATAAAAATTGTCCAAAACCTGTAAAGAAACTTTGCGCCTGAAAGCCTGTTGGTTGTTGTTCTTCATTTAGTGTGTCTGCGATAAAAGCACGGTAAGGCTCCATTGCGGTGTTGTTTCCAACATCCAATATCCAAAGTAATCCTACCGCCATCCAAAGAGAGCTACTAAAAGGAAAAAGAAATAGTGCGATACTACAAACTAATGCGCCAATAAAAAAGTAAGGTTTTCGTCTTCCCCATCTTGGATGCCAGGTTTTATCACTCATAGCGCCAATTAATGGTTGAATTAGCAAACCTGTTAATGGCCCCGCAAGGTTTAATATCGGGATTTGATCTGGACTTGCATGTAAAAAATCGTAGATTGGATTTACAGCGCTTTGTTGTAATCCAAAACTATATTGAATGCCAAAAAAACCCACATTCATGTTTATTATTTGCCAAAAGGTCAGTTTAAATTTTGTACTCATGGTTTATTTTGATTGATATTCTCTAAATGTAATTTTAAATTTTATTAGGAAAAAGTAAATAATGCAAAAACGCTTTTGGGAGTTCCAAAAACGTTTTCGTAAATTTCAGCAAATTTCATATTTTTTATTTTTTTGAACTAAATGGGATAATTATTTTGGTTTCCCATTCTAGTTCATTGCCGCCATTAAATGGATTGGCTAAAAAATGTTCTAAAGGTTTATTTTCTAATGATATTTTATGTCTTTTGGCATAATCTAGCAATGCAAACCAAGCCCTATCCGATGTTCTGAAATTACCATTATAGGTTGCCTTCAATCCTTTTATTGCAGGTAATATTTTGAATTTTACATTAGGGTCTGGAATTATTGGAGTGTTTTTAGCAATCGGAAAACAATAATTGAAATCTAATTTTTCAGTTTCCAAATCCCAATTCACGACTTCAACATAAGGCCTTCCTATTATTTTGATATTATTTTTTTCTAAAAACCCTGTTGCAACAGCATCATTCATTATCATGGTTTGTGCTTTTTCTTGCATTACACTTTTAAGATTGATATAGGCTACAAATGTTTCTTCAGAAGTTCCTTCGCCATCAATTTTTACTTTTAAGTTTTCCAAATGAGCAAAAAGGCCATTTTTGAAATCAGTGATTTTTTTTAGTTGTTGTTTTTTAAATTCCGTATTAAAAAACGGAACCGTAAGGCGATTGTAAATACTATTATTAATCTCTTTGATACCAACACTTATTGCCGTAACAGAATCGTTAACTGAATTTATTTCCCAAATATATTCAAATTCTGAATTTCCTTTTTTTAGTTTTTGAATGATAAAATTATAGCGCGATTGTTCGATTGTGGAAAAACTCTCGTTATTAATTTTCATTTGTGCAATTGACCACTCTTGAATCCCTTGAAAGACCGTTCCTGTTGCTGTTTTTGCTTTAAATGAAATTATATAATCACTTTTTTTAATGAATAAGTACCAAAGTAATGAAATAGAAAATACAAGTAGTATTCCTCTAACTATTATTTTTTTGTTCATAATCTATTTCGTCATTTTTAATTTTGAATT
>CALPQA020000082.1 GCA_943325595.2 Auritidibacter sp. Marseille-P8566 | reverse complement strand
GGTAAAAAACTGCGACCGTCCAGCACGTTTTTAGTAGTCAATTTAGCTCCAGCCAAATCAGCAAAAGTGGGCAAGATATCGCTTGAATCTATCAATAAATCATTTACTTTTCCAGCTTCAACAACCCCTGGCCAATTGGCAATTGTAGGAACTAAACTTCCACATTCCAACATAGTTCCTTTTTTCCCTGAAAGTGCTTTCCGCCAATTGAACTTCTACTTGCATATTGACTTGCGGTGCCGTTATCTCCCATAAAGACGATTAGAGTGTTTTCTCTTAATTTTAAATCATCTAATGTACTTAATAATTTTCCAACTAGCTTATCCATATAGGCGATATTATCGTCATAAAAATCGCTTCCTGGCTTACTGTCTGGAGTTCGTTGAATAACCGCATGAACATTTACCATAGAATAATACAAAAAGAAAGGTTTGTCCTTGTTTGTCGTTATAAAATCAACCAAATGCTTGTGCATCAAATCGGGCATGTACGTTAAAGTATCCAACTTTTTATTCACCCCATTTTCAATATAATTCTCCGATTTCTTTTTTTCGGTTGCCCAATAATCACCACTTCCTTGAAAAGTAATATAATCATCAAAACCGAAATCTTTAGGCGTTAACCCAAACTGACTCCACTTTCCGACCATAGCACTGGTGTACCCTGCTGTTTTTAGAACTGACGGAATCAAAACTTCATTTTCTGGTTTTATTTGTCCAACCATATCTTGATTAACGGCTCCTGTTCTAAAACCATACCGCCCAGTCAAAATCATCGCTCTTGAAGGTCCGCAAAGTGGCGCTGTATAGCCATGAGTAAATCGAATTCCACCTTTAGCTAATTTATCTATAATTGGAGTTTTATTATTGTCCGACCCATAACAACTTACATCGCCAATACCTAAATCGTCGGCTAAAATGTATATAATATTTGGCTTTTCGCTACCTTTTTTACTTGCATTTTTTTGGGCATAAAAGCTATTGGTTGTAAAAACTGTAAGGATAATTAATAGAAATTTATAATTTTTCATAGTAGATAAATTAAAAAGTAAGTTCGTTTATTTCTGATTGATAGGTTTTTATATCTATTTTTTTAGCAATTTCTTCATATTCGGGATTGTTATATTTTCGGGAAGCATACTTTAAAATTTTGATGGTTTCACCATAACTGATTTTTTGAATTTGCTCGTATTCCCAAATTTTTTCATTTTTCAAATAGGGCATAATAAACTCCAATGCCTTTTTCATGTTTTTACCTTCACTAATTTGTTGGTTCCAAAGTTGAAAATTGGCATTCTCAGCTAATCTTGCAATTAAATAGTAGCCGAACATATTCATATTTACGTAATTCCAAGATTTTGTTCTGGCCAATTCTAGAGGCTGACTTCCATCAGATTTCAATTGGCTTTCCAATCTATTTTTGAAGATTTCAATTTCATTCAATGCAATTGCTGGTTTGTCTACAAATAATGCCAAAGCTATAACTTGTTCGCTATAAAAGGTGCCGTGGTTGTTTTTGGCTTTGGCTTCGTCTTTGCCAATTGGACTTTCCAACATCCAAGTTAAATAATCTGAAAACCACTTTTTTAGCGCTAAATGATCGTCTTTTGACCAATTTGGAGACTCTTGAATTAAGATTGCAGCATCTAATACCCGATAAATATCTCTGGTTTCAATTAGTCCAGTTCCACGCCCCGTATTTAAACCCGGAATGCCTTGTGCAAAATTAAGATGTGGATTTTGACGTGTTTCAGGATTCAAAAACCAGGTTTTTAAAAGTTTTGAAGTGAAATTAGCATATTTTGAATCTTTTGTAAAATAATAGGCTAAAGCCAATGATAACGACGCGTCTTCAACCTTGTCAATTTCTTGTGAATCGGAAATATCATAATACGTTGGGTTTCGAAGTCCGTCTTTTTTAATATAAGGCAATCCGTCTGGCTTAGTTGGATCTGGCCACCAATAAGGGCCCGTACTCATATAATCGTGTTTGTCGCCACTGGGAGGGAGTTGCTTTTTATCCATAACTGAATACAGCTTTGCCTCTAATAAAAGCTTATCTGCATTCTTCAAAAGCGATTTGAGTGCTCTAACTTTATCCGCATCATTGGCAACAATTAATTCGTAATTTTTTTGCAAATCGTGTCCGTCAATAGCGAGCGTTTTTGGAAAACTACTAACTACTTCCGTTTTAATTTGTGCCGAAACACAGTTCACAACCGAAAAAACAAAAAGTAACGATAGGTATTTTATTGGTTTAATCATTTTAAATATATAAATCATTATAGATAGTGTTATTAAATCAAAAGGTACTAATCTCCTGAAGTTTTCCAATCTAAAGTATCGCCTTTCAATCTTCGTAATGCTTCTGCTTCCGTTTTAATTCCTTTATCCCCTTGGTCTAACATCCATTTTTTTAATTCAGAAACCAATTTAATTTTTACTGATGCCAATGCTTTGTCATCTGCTAAATTATCCAATTCATACACATCTTTTTTGATATTGTACAATTCATATTCTGGTCTGTTTCTATACAATTTAGCATGAGCTGCTTGTTTTGGAGTAACATTAGTAGCCTTCAACCAACTGTTGTATAATTTGTTTTTTGGTTGAGAACCCGAAGATAAAAAGGGTTCGTTGAATTGCAAATTCCAAATTAGCTTATAATTATGGTCTTGAATGGAGCGAACAGGATAATTGTCGGAACCATTTTTAATACCTCTTGTAGTATGAACTCCGTAAACATAGTCACGAACTTCTTTTGGTTTTCCGTTCAAAGTAGCAAAAAAACTCTTTCCGTCCAATTTCATGGTTTCCTCTTTATTTCCTCTTAGCGTTTCCGGATTTCCACCTGCAACTTCAAAAAGAGTCGGAACAACATCGATATATTGTGCTAAAATATCCGTTCTTGTGTCTGGTTTAATTACCTTAGGCCAACGAGCTATAAATGCCGCTTTCAAACCCATATTGTAACAAGTCCACTTTCCAAAAGGCATTGAACTTCCATGTTCGCTTGCGAAAAGAAACAACGTATTGTCTTTGTTTTTCTGTTTTTCAACAATTCTAGTGCACGTCCCAACAAGGCTGTCCATATAGGTAATTTCGGCATAGTATTTCACTAAATCATCTCTAGTCTCTTTGGTGTCAACCATATAAGGAGCAACAGAAATTTTACTCGCATCATATTGTTTTACATCACCCCTATTCCAAGGACCATGTGGCTGGTTAGAAGCAACAATCAATAAATACGGTTTTGAAGTATCTTTATTAATCCATTTTTCAGCATCTGCTAATTCCACATCTTGCCCTTTCCCATTATCGCTATTTCTACCTCCTAAATATTCAAATGGGAAATTTGCCATAGGCGCATAATGTTGTTTTCCAATCAAAGCCACACGATAGCCAATTTTCTTGAAATGTTGAACAATACTAATAACATTGTCATAAACTTGAGCATGATTTGGATAACTTCCGTTTTTTACAGGAAACAATCCTGTATATAGACTCTGACGCGTTGGACCACACATGGCTGTAGCGTTATTCATATTGTCGAAAGTCATTCCCTCTTTGGCTAATTTAGCTAAATTAGGGGTGCGAACGTCTTTGTTTCCATAAGGTTCACAATCTATTGAAGTCATATCATCGGCAATGAAGAACAAAATATCCGGTTTTGCAACAGTCGATTTATTTGTCGTATTTTTTATGACAATTCCATTTTTTGTCAAGGAAGCTACAACTGGCTTTGTAGAACCTGATTTTTCAGATAAAGCAGTTGCTAAATCAGTATTTGAGGTATTCTCATTTAGCGTTTTTATATTTTTTTCCATCTTACTTTTTTCGAAATTCGAAAGTTGAAAAGACGACGCTGTAATAATTACTAAGCTAGCAAAGCCAATTAGCAATAGTGCTTTATTTTTCATGTTGAACTATTTATTATTTATTTGTTTCTTTAAGTAACGAATTTTCCCAGACCTTAAAATTTCTATAAGCAAAATGAGTCCATTGCATTTGTCGGAATCCAATTTTACCCCCTTCTAAAATTTTGCCATATTTAATGCCGTCATCCGTCCAATCTATAATTTTTCTATCGTCAATATACATAAGGATTTTACCTTCATATTTAACTAATTTCATTTTATGAATTGCGGTTGATTGAACAGGAATGCCAATTTCTCCAGTTTGCACTAAATTAAATCCTTTGTTTTTTCTCAAATTTGCGGTTTCCCGATTCGGATTGTCCCGACCATTTGCATAATACGAAATATGGTAATCATTCATGGCTCCTTTGGTATAATCAGTAAAAATTCCTGATGTTCTTTTGGGCATCGAAGCATCCAAAATACTTTCTCCTTTCAATCCTTTGGCTGCAAAAAAAACGATACACAAACCCGCGTCAATTTCTTGATTTTGTGCTTCCCATTCGGCTATGAAATTCCCAGGAAAATCAATTGGACACCAAAAAACATGATGTCCTTCTTCATTTGGCGAATACATGTGTAACCAATTGTTGTTGAATTCAATTTTTGCTGGTCCTTCCAAAACCCAATCCTTTACCATTTCTGAAGTCGCCAAAGTAGTACTATAAAGCAATTTTCCTTTGGCAAATTCTTGAGCATACGAATTGAAAGTCCCCAAAAATAGCAGTATAAAAAAAATATTTTTTTCTATATTTCTCATTGTCTTTTATTCATGCTCAATTTTATATTCGATGACGATATTAAAAAGCGGAATTTCACTTAAGTTTTTGGTTACATGCACCATTGGCTCTGCAAATTTTACGGTATTGGCAACTTGAATCCCAGTTCCGGGTTTACCAACAGAATAACGAGGATCTGTTAATTGCACTTGATTCAAACGAACTACAACCCTTTGCGCGTGACTGTGTAATGGTCTTTCGTCGCCAGGATTTAGACGTTCTTCAAAAACACGAAACTCATCATTTTCATATACAATGGTATTTTTCATTGGTTCAAACCATTCTTTAGGTTTTGTCAATGGTGGATGAATTTTCTTTAAAGCAATTTCGAAATAAGAACCTTGCGGCAAATCATAGCTTTCATTTTCTAGAAAAACGGCAATTTCACCCCTTTTTATTTTAATTGTGCCGCGATTACTTTTAAATTTGATTTTATCCAAAGCAACAATAATGCGTGTTCCAAAATTTGGTGTATTGGCCAAAGTACAAGCGGCACCATCACGAAGTACTTTCATATAAGCATTGTCCAAAGCAACCGAATCTTTATTTGCAATAGCAACATGTTCAAAACATCTATTTGAAATCGAATTACTATTTGCAGCAGCAATCTCAGCCGTTAACGCAAACAAAAAAATACAAAGTAATTTCATCTTCATCACAATCAATTAATTAGAAACGCATCGAAAACCTAAATGTTCCATTGAAGAATCGGACGAACTTTTCATTCTTGCCGAAACACGGTAGCCACTACAATAGGATTCATTACATAAAAACGAACCGCCACGCATGACTCTTTTGGCTACCAAAGGTTCATCGGGATCATAACTTTTTAAGGGTCCTTTCGGGTTAATCGCAACTTTCACTTTTTTGAAGGCATCATAATAGGTATTGTTGTATTTATCGGCACACCATTCCCAAACATTTCCACCCATGTCGTACAAACCGTATCCATTAGGCGCAAAAGATTTCACAGGAGCCGATCCCATATAACCATCACTTCCTTCATTTTTATAGGGAAAATTTCCTTGAAAATAATTGCAATGCATTTTACCTTCATCGACTTTTTCATTGCCCCAAGCATACACATTTTTAATCAATCCCCCTCGTGCGGCATACTCCCATTCGGCTTCGGTTGGCAATCGTTTTCCCGCCCATTTGCAATACGCATTCGCATCGTCCCAACTGATATGTACTACTGGTAAATTTTCTTTCCCAACAATATCACTACCTTTTCCTTGAGGATGGTTCCAATTGGCTCCGTGTGACCAGCTCCACCACTGACTGTAATCTTGCAAACTCACTTCACCACTCGTTGGAACAAATACTAAAGAAGCTGCTTTCAAGGTTTCGGGTTCTGGTTTTGGTGTATCCGTTGGCAATTGTTTTTTTAAATCTTCCCAAATAATATCTTTTTCGGCTGTAGTGACATATCCTGTTGCAGCAACAAATTTTGCAAATTGCGCATTGGTAACTTCGGTGACATCCATGAAAAAACCATTCAATTTCACCGCATGTTTTGGAAATTCATCTTGACGTGCTTGCTCATTATCGCCACCCATACTGAATGTACCTGCGGGAATCCAAACCATGCCTTCGTGATTATTTATATTGACACTGCTGATTGTTTTACTTTCTGTGAAAATAGATTTAGATTTCTCTCCAAACCGTTTAGGGATAACCGAAGTACAACACGATTTTGATATTTTGGTATTCTTTAAATCCTTAACTTTTTTGACAGTTGTTTTTTGGGCAGTTGTAGTAGCAGTAGTAACTATTGATAGTCCTATTATTAGAAAAATGATTAAAATAGTATTCCTCATTATATGTTTTTCTATCGTTTTTGGTGACACTAAATTAATATATTATTTCACACACTATCTAATAAAATGTCTATTTTACTTGTGAAGCGAAAAAAGCGAGCATTTTAGATTTTAAATCCTTGGCAACCGATGTATATTCTTTTTCATCCACCACATTTATGGTTTCGTTTGGATCTTTATCGTAATCGTATAATTCAGTTCCGACAATAAAATCGGCATTGAAAGATTGCGTACTTCTGAAATCATTGGTCATCCAAATCGTATATCGGTATCTTTTATCTCTTAAAGAATAACCCATTACTTTTGAAGAAGCATAGCCTTGACGTTCGGTTTCGGAATTATTACCACTTCTTGGGTATTGACTAATCGAATAGTCTTTTACAGATTTTGCTGATTTATTCATCAAAGGCAATAGGCTTTTTCCATCTAAAACTTTAGGGATTTCTACACCCGCTAAATCACACAATGTTGGAAAAATATCAACAAACTCTGAAGCAGCATCTGTAGTTGAAGCCTTAATTCCTGGCGCAGCAATAATCATCGGTGTACGAGTTGCTTGTTCAAAATTAGTATGTTTACACCAAAGATTATGATCGCCAAGGTGCCAACCATGATCGCCCCAAAGGATAATTACGGTGTTTTTAGTCAAACCTAATGCGTCTAATTTATCCAATAGTTTTCCAACTTGAGCATCGGTATAAGAAACAGCAGCATAATACCCGTGAATCAATTCTTTTTGTTTGTCGATTGGCAAAGTCAACCCAAAATCTTTCTGATCGGTAAAGGAAACCAAAGGTGGAATATCCGAATATCCTCTTATTTCCCCTGCATTGTGATAGGCAACATCAACTCCATTTTTTGATTTCTCTTGAAAAGCGGCTATTGGCATATCGTCTCTTTTGTACAAGTCCCAATATTTTTTTGGTGCTACAAAAGGCAAGTGTGGTTTTGAAAATCCAACAGCAAAAAAGAATGGTTTTGTATCCGATTTTAATTTTT
>CALPQA020000081.1 GCA_943325595.2 Auritidibacter sp. Marseille-P8566 | reverse complement strand
GCATTGGTACTTGCCAAAGTAGAAACTTTCAATCCAGGAAATTCTACAAAAGACAGAATGGCACTCAAAATGGTCGAAGATGCTGAAGCCGACGGAAGACTAAAACCTGGTGGGACAATCATCGAAGGAACGTCAGGAAATACTGGAATGGGATTGGCATTGGCAGCAATCATCAAAGGATACAAACTAATTTGCGTAATTACCGACAAACAATCCAAAGAAAAAATGGATATCTTACGCGCTGTTGGTGCTAAAGTTGTCGTTTGTCCAACCGATGTAGAACCTACTGATCCACGTTCGTATTATTCTGTTTCAAAAAGATTGGGAGAAGAAACACCAAATTCTTGGTACGTAAACCAATACGATAATCCGTCAAATGCTTTGGCACATTACGAACAAACTGGACCAGAAATTTGGAAACAAACCGACGGAAAAGTCACCCATTTTGTTGTTGGAGTTGGAACAGGGGGAACCATTTCTGGTATTGGAAAATATTTAAAAGAACAAAATCCAAACGTAAAAGTTTGGGGAATTGATACCTATGGCTCTGTATTTAAAAAATACCACGAAACAGGAATATTTGATGAAAACGAAATTTATTCTTACATCACCGAAGGAATCGGGGAGGACATACTTCCAAAAAACGTTGATTTTTCTATAATCGATGGTTTTACAAAAGTAACTGATAAAGATGCCGCTGTTTATACACGAAAAATTGCTTTGGAAGAAGGAATTTTCGTTGGAAATTCTGCAGGTGCTGTTATCAAAGGAGTGTTACAACTCAAAGAGCATTTCAAACCAGAAGATGTAGTGGTGGTTTTATTTCACGATTCTGGAAGTCGCTATATCGGAAAAATGTTCAATGACGATTGGATGCGTGAACGTGGGTTTTTAGAAGAGGATGTCACCAAAGCCGAAGACGTCATCAAAGACCATATCGATAAACAATTGATAGTTGTTCGTACTGAAGAGTTGGTTTCACACGCTATAGAACGTATGCGTAAGTATAAAATTTCTCAAATTCCTGTAATTGACATCACTGGTTTTGTAGGTTCAGTTGATGAATCCGACTTATTCCAAAGTTATGTACACGACAAAAGTGCAGCCGATAAACCCATTCGTGAGGTTATGGGAAAACCTTATCCAATTGTAAAATTAGGAACACCAATCGAAGAAGTCTCAAAACTATTCACCAGAGAAAATTCAGCTGTATTGTTGGATTTAGGAAATGGAAAACACCATATCATTACCAAATATGATATTATTGGTTCAATAAAATAATTCAAAAATGTATATAAGAAGTAATACCGATATGTATTGTTGGTATTACTTTTTTTATAAATTGAATTCAAAAATCTGAAATTAAATGACTTTCACTGCAATAGATTTTGAAACAGCAACTGCATTTCACCCATGTTCTGTGGGGATTGTCACCGTTGAAAACGGAATAATTGTTGACGAATTCGTCACGTTGATTAAACCACCAAACAATCTCTATTCTCCTTTTACCATTCAAGTTCACGGAATTTATCCCCGAGATACTGTGAACGCAAAAACATTTGCACAAGTTTTTCCAGAAATCCAAAAACGACTTCAAAATAGGGTAGTGGTAGCTCACAATGAGAGTTTTGATAGAAACGTACTCGCCAAATCGATGGCGTTATATGGTTTGGATTATGATATGCTAAACATTGGCCCTCGTTGGGAATGCACCGTAAAAATCTACAAAGCCAAAGGATTAAGACCGACAAAACTTAGTGATTGCTGTCGCGAAATGAACATCCAATTAAACCACCACGAAGCTTTATCAGATGCTCGAGCTTGTGCCAAATTGTATTTATTGAGGTAATTATTTTTTTGTTTTCATAAGGTTTTGTTAGTAGCGTTCTTATTTTCACTATTTTAGTGAAAAATTATACGCCAACCAATGAAAGAAGAATTCCTACACTACTTGTGGAAATTTAAAAAATTTGACACCACTAATTTGACATCTTTTAATGGAGAGAAAATCACAATAGAAAAATCTGGAAATTACTTACAACTCGCAGGACCGGATTTTTTTAATGCCCAAATCACAATTGAAAATCAAAAATGGGCAGGAAATGTTGAAATTCATATTAAATCCTCCGATTGGTATTTGCATCACCACGAACGCGACTCGAATTATGACAGTGTAATTCTACACGTTGTTTGGGAACACGATGCCGAAATTTACAGAATAAATAACACCGAAATTCCCGTTTTAATTCTCAAAAATTATGTGGCGAAAGAAACGCTAGATAATTACAATTCATTAATTGCGCCCAAAAATTGGATTTATTGCGAAAAACAATTGAGTTCGGTTGATGAATTCGTGCTTCTAAATTGGCAAGAACGATTGTTTTTTGAGAGATTAGAGCGAAAATCAAAGCCAATAGAAACATTATTAGAACATACAAATCAAGATTGGGAAGCAATTTTATTTTGCCTTTTGGCAAAGAATTTCGGATTGAATACCAATGGAGAATCTTTTTTTAAAGTGGCAACATCTATCCCTTTTTCAATAATTAGAAAAGAAAGTACAGTGCTTCAGAACTTTGAAAGCTTGCTTTTTGGAAAAGCAGGATTATTAGATTTGGATAAAGAAGATGTGTATTATAAGACGCTAAAATCGAATTATGATTATTTGTTGCAAAAACACCAATTGGAAAGTACGCCGATTAATCCACTGCAATTTTTTAAACACCGCCCCGATAATTTCCCAACGATAAGATTGTCGCAATTTGCGAATCTGTATTTTACGCAACAACAGCTATTCTCAAGAATAATTGAGGCTAGTTCAATCGAAAGTATGTATCTGATTTTTAATGTTGCAGTTTCAGAATATTGGGAAACGCATTATCAATTTGATAGAGTTAGCCCTAAGAAAAGAAAGGCGCTTTCAAAAGCGTTTATTGATTTGCTGATAATTAATACAATTGTTCCTTTGAAATTTGCTTATGCAAAGAGTTTAGGTCAGGATAATTCGGAACAGTTAATCGAATTGTTAATTCAGGTTTCGCCAGAACAAAATGCGATAATAGACAAGTTCATTTCTTTGAAAATGAAAATTGAAAATGCATTTGATACACAATCACTTTTGCAACTCAAAAATGAATATTGCAATAAAGTCAGATGTTTACATTGCAATATTGGAATTGAATTATTGAAAGAATGAAGCGTTAATTAGTTGGGAAGAATGTAATTAATATATTAGATTTGTAATAACGAATAAATTTAATTGAAATGAAACTCATACTTCGACTTAAATATTTTTTTGAGAAACATGGTTTTCACGTTTCTTCCCGATTGGCAGATGCGTTGGGAATGCGTGCTAACAGTGTGAGATTATTTTTTATTTATATATCATTTGTAACCGCAGGATTATGGTTTGGAGTGTATCTCACTTTGGCTTTCTGGTGGCGACTAAAAGATTTAATTCGGGCAAAGCGGAGTTCTGTTTTTGACCTCTAAACCATTCAAAATCATGACTTTTAAATCGTACTTCCAATTTACAAAAGCACAAAGAAGTGGGATAATAGTCTTGTTGTTTTTATGTGTTATTTTGCAATTTGCCTATTTTTTTATTGATTTTAAAACTAAAGATAGTTCAAGTAAGCAAGAACAAGAATGGCTTTCCTTTCAACCAGAAATTGATTCTTTGAAGGAAGTAAAGGTTTTGTACAAGCCTCAAATATATCCTTTTAATCCAAATTTCATTACTGACTTCAAAGGGCATAAATTGGGTATGTCGGTAACAGAAATTGATCGGCTATTGGCTTTTAGGAAGACAAATAAATACGTCAATACTCCTGAAGATTTTCAAAAAGTCACAAAAATATCCGATTCATTATTAAATACGATGGCTCCCTATTTTAAGTTTCCAGATTGGATAACTAATAAAAAAGATTTCAAATCAAATTACAAATCTTTTGAAAAGAAAAAGGAAAAAATTGTAATTTTAGATATTAACCTAGCCACAAAAGAGGATTTAATAAAAGTGTATGGAATAGGTATCGCTCTATCTGAAAGAATTTTAAAATTTAAAGAACTTTTAGGAGGTTTTGTAAGTATGGAACAGATGAATGATGTTTGGGGATTATCTCCAGAAGTAATTGAGAATTTGAACAAAAATTTTGCGGTTTTAGTTGTTCCAAAAGTAAAAAAGATAGATATTAATAATGCTACTATCAAAGAATTGATGTTATTTCCTTATTTTAAATATGCGTTATCTAAGTCAATTGTTACGTACAGAAGTATGAATGGTGATTTTAAAAATAATGCGGATTTGACAAAAATTAACGGATTTCCTAATGAAAAATTAAATATTATTAGTTTATATTTGTATTTTTAAAATAAATAACAATTTTTATGAACTTCGACTATAACGAAACGCAGGCAATGATTGCGCAATCCATTCGGGATTTTGCGGAAATAAACATACGTCCTTTCATAATGGAATGGGATGAAGCTCAAACTTTTCCAATTCCACTATTTAAGAAATTAGGTGAAATGGGATTTATGGGGATTTTAGTACCTGAAGAATTAGGTGGCTCGGGTTTAGGATACCACGAATATATTACAATTGTTGAAGAAATTTCAAAAGTAGATCCATCTATTGGATTGTCTGTTGCGGCTCATAATTCCTTATGTACGAATCACATTTTGACTTTTGGAAATGAAGAACAGAAGAAAAAATGGGTTCCTAAATTGGCTACAGCCGAACACATTGGAGCTTGGGGTTTAACCGAGCACAATACGGGTTCCGACGCTGGTGGAATGAATACGACCGCTGTAAAAGACGGTGATTCTTGGATTCTAAATGGGGCCAAAAACTTCATCACGCATGCCATTTCAGGAGATATTGCAGTTGTAATTGTCCGAACTGGTGAAAAAGGCGATTCTAAAGGAATGACAGCTTTTGTAATCGAAAAGGGAATGCCGGGTTTTAGTTCAGGAAAAAAAGAAAATAAATTAGGAATGCGCGCCAGCGAAACTGCAGAATTAATTTTTGATTCGTGTCGTGTTCCCGATGCCAATAGGTTGGGTGAAGTTGGACAAGGTTTTATTCAAGCAATGAAAATCTTAGATGGCGGAAGAATCTCCATCGGTGCTTTGTCATTAGGGATTGCAAAAGGAGCCTATGAAGCCGCTTTAAAATATTCTAAAGAAAGGCATCAGTTTGGACAGCCAATTAGTAGCTTTCAGGGGATTTCATTTAAGTTGGCCGATATGGCAACAGAAATTGAAGCCTCGGAATTGTTGTTGCATAAAGCAGCTTTCTTAAAAGAACAACACCGACCAGTTACAACATTAGGTGCAATGGCGAAAATGTATTCTTCAGAAGTTTGTGTAAAAGTTGCTAATGAAGCCGTTCAAATTCATGGCGGTTACGGTTATACCAAAGATTATCCTGTAGAAAAATTCTATAGAGATTCAAAATTATGTACTATTGGCGAAGGGACTACAGAAATTCAAAAAGTAGTTATTGCGAGAAATATATTAAAATAGAGTAGGAGATAATAGACGTATAGATAATAGATTGATAGATAATAGATAAAAGAGCCAAGAATCAAGAAAACTGTATCTTGGCTTTTTTGTTACTGTTTGTTTTAGTCTTTCATCTTGCTACTTTCATCTTTTCACATCTTCTCAAAAATAATTCGTAATTTATAATTCATAATTCAAAATATTGATTACTTTTGCACACTTAAAGAAAGGAGGTGTCTATATTATGTTAATTATACCAATTAAAGACGGAGAAAATATCGATAGAGCGTTAAAACGCTACAAAAGAAAATTTGATAAAACAGGAACTGTTCGTCAGTTACGTGCACGTACTGCTTTTATTAAACCTTCTGTAACAAACCGAATGAAAATCCAAAAAGCGGCTTACATTCAAAACATGAAAGATGGTTTAGAAAGTTAGAAATAACTTCAACAAATACTACCGTTAGTCATTAAAGTTTTATAACTTTGATGCTAACGGTTTTTTTATGGAAAATAGTAAAGCGGCATTTCAAGATTATTTACAATTAGAAAAAAACTTTTCTTCACACACGGTCATTGCTTACGTAAGTGATGTTGTTTCTTTTGAATCTTTTATAAAATCCGAATTTGATTCAGATAATTTGATAGAAGTTAATTACAGTTTAATCCGAAGTTGGATTGTCTATTTGGTAGATAATAAAATTTCTAACATTTCTATAAATAGAAAAATTACCGCTTTAAAATCATATTATAAATTTCTATTAAAAACCAAACAAATAGAAGTCAGCCCTTTGTTAAAACACAAAGCATTAAAAACACCAAAAACACTTCAAATTCCTTTTTCCGAAAAAGAGTTGGATGAAGTTTTACATCATATAACCTATCCAGAGGGATTTGAAGGCGTTCGCGATAAATTGATAATCGATTTGTTTTACGCTACTGGAATCAGAAGAACAGAGTTGATTAATCTAAAAACCATAAATATTGACCTTTCAAATGCCACTTTGAAGGTGTTGGGGAAAAGAAATAAAGAAAGAATTTTGCCTTTATTGCCAAAAATCAGAGATCAGTTTAAATTGTATCTTACAGAAAGAGCTTATTTAGAACGAATTAGTGATGAAGCCTATTTTTTTCTGACTTTAAAAGGAATTAAAATGAACGATTCTCTTGTGTATCGTTTGATAAATTACTACTTTAGTAATGTCTCAGAGAAGGTAAAAAAAAGTCCGCACATACTACGCCATACATTTGCAACGCATCTGTTGAATAACGGTGCCGATTTAAATTCTGTCAAGGAGTTACTAGGGCATTCAAGTTTAGCATCCACGCAAGTTTATACGCACAATAGTTTGTTTGAACTTAAAAAGGTCTATTCTGAGGCGCATCCAAGAAATAAAAAATAAGTAGTGTTTAACCAATAAAAATTTGATTATGAAGGTAAATGTTAATGCGGTTAACTTCAATGTTGATGCAAAACTAGTAGGTTTTATTCAAGAGCGAATGGATAAATTAGAAAAATATTATGACAAGGTTGTCTCGTCTGACGTTTTTTTAAAGGTTGAAAAAACAAGTGAGAAAGAAAATAAGATTGCGGAGATTATAATTCACGTTCCAGGCGATGATTTTATGGTCAAAAAACAATGTAAAACTTTTGAAGAAGCAATAGAGCAATCAGCGGAATCTTTGGAGCGATTATTAATAAAAAGGAAAGAAAAAGTAAAACATCATATATAATTTAAAAATATTGATAAAAATGTTTTGATTAAAAAACAAATTAATATACATTTGCAGTCCGTTAGAAATAGCGGGCTTTTTTTATATTTATTGCCAGTGTAGCTCAGTTGGCTAGAGCAGCTGATTTGTAATCAGCAGGTCGTGGGTTCGAGTCCCTCCACCGGCTCTATATATAGTGAAGATTTTTGAACTAAAATTTTTGATATTTATATGGTATTAAATTGTAAGAAAGACAGATTTAAGTTTTAAGAAAGAGGCTTTTAGGTTGTAATCT
>CALPQA020000080.1 GCA_943325595.2 Auritidibacter sp. Marseille-P8566 | reverse complement strand
ATTTTATTTGCCTGAAAAAGGAAGTTTTACGTATCAATTAGAAAAATTAGATTTTAGTGAAAGTTTTTCTGGGACCCGACATTTATTGAATGGGGATTTTAAATTTAAGGCATTACGATTTCAAAATAGTGGAAGTTTTCTTAATAGCAACGGGAGTTATTCCTCTTCAAAATTCATCAGAAACCAATCCCAGATTCGGTATCATTTGAAAAAAAATTGGGTGGGAACCACTTTTCGATTTGAAGACAATCAGGAAAAGATTAAAAGCACCAATCGATTTTCGGCTTTAAGCCAACGGTTTTCAGAATATGGAGCTTTTATTGGAAGAGGCGATAGCGCAAAAGTGTATGTGGAATTAGGTTTTTTGAATAGATCCAATGACAGTTTACAAAATGGGTTTTTGAAGCGCGTGAATAACTCGCAATCTTATTATTTAAAATCTAAATTAATACAATCAGAAAAAAGTGATTTGTCGTTGTTTGTAAATTACAGAAATTTAAAATTTGTAGACACAGCAAGACCTTCTGAACCATCATTGAATTCGAGATTGCTTTATAACGATCGTTTTTTCAATCAATTAATCCAAATTACAACCGCTTATGAAACCACTTCGGGCAGTATTGCACAACAGGAATTTACCTATCTAGAAGTTGATGCGGGGCGGGGCGTTTATGCTTGGAATGACTATAATGGAAATGGGATCCAAGAATTAGAAGAGTTTGAGATTACCCCTTTTATTGACCAAGCGAAGTACGTTCGAATCTTTTTGCCCAATCAAATTTTCATAAAAACACACCAAAATAAATTTTCTCAATCCGTGACTTTAAACCCAAATCAATGGCAAAATGAAAAGGGACTTAAACATTTTCTATCCTATTTCTATAATCAAACGTCTTTTTTAGGGGAAAGAAAAATTAATCGAATAGGGAGTAATTTTGATTTTAATCCATTCCGTTCTGACGATACTAATTTATTGGGTTTGAATTCCAGTTTTAGAAATAGTTTGTTCTATAATCGGGGCAAACAAAAACACTCTGTAACCTATACTTTCTTAAGAAGCCGCACCAAAAACTTACTTTCTGTAGGTTCTCAGGAAAGTTTCAATCGATCGCATCAAGTGCAATACAACCATTTATATCAAAAAAATTGGTTGTTTGGTTTTGGCGCAAAAACGATAGATTCAAAAATAACTTCTGAGAATTACGGTTCTAAAAATTTCGAGTTGAAGGGCTTTCAAATGGCTCCTAAAATATCCTATTTGTTTTCTAAAAATGCGAGTTGGGATTTATTTTATGAATTACAGAAAAAAGAAAACAAAATTGGCGCTTTTGAAACATTAGCACAGAGTCGGTTTGGCACTTCTTTTACTTATGCTACCGAAAAGCAGTTTTCAATGAATGGTGAGTTTTCATTGTATGATAATAAATTCATCGGTGATAATTTGTCCCCGGTTGCCTATCAAATGTTAGAAGGATTACAACCGGGGAAAAACTTGACTTGGCGCTTCTTGATTCAAAAAAATCTAACAAAGTTTTTAGATATCAACTTGAATTATCAAGGCCGAAAAAGCGAAACTAGCAATGCAATTCATACGGGAAATGTTCAATTGAGAGCTTATTTCTAGTATTTGATAATTATCTTTTTAATGAAAAGTGGGCTTTAAATATTTTTAAATCTGTGGTTAGAGGTTCAATATATTCTATTGTAAACCAATAATCTGAAGCGGGTAGAAGCGCCCCATTATAGGTTCCGTCCCAACCCAAACCTTTAGAACTAATTTGTTTTAATAACTTCCCATAGCGGTCAAAAATATAAATCTTTGCAGTGGGTTGATTTTCCATTCCAATGATATTCCAATACTCATTAAATCCATCGCCATTTGGTGTGAAATAAGTAGGATAGCCAATTATAGAAACAGTGGTATTCAAATTAGTACAACCATTAGTATCGGTTACGGTTATTAAATGATCACCAGGATTTACATTCGTAAAGCTATTTGAAGATTGTAGTGCGCCGTAATCCAATGCATATTGATAGGTTCCTGTACCGCCTACAACTGTTGTAATTATTGTTGCATTATCGCTAAAAGCATTGGTACTAATAGCTGAAATACTTGTTGCAGGAACAGATGCAGTTACCGTTGCAAATATTTCTTCAGAAACACAACCTGTTGCGATATTTGTGGCAATTACTGAATAATCTCCAGCTGATATTGCTTGCAAAACGTTACTTGTTATTCCTTGAAGATTTCCGTCTAAAAACCATTGAAAAGTATAATCAGTATTGTTTAATCCAGTATCTAAAGTATACGTTTGAAAAGCTATTCCGGCGGCGTCAACACAAATTATCCCACCTATTAGTTCTGGCAAAGGCAAAGGATTTACTGTAACAGAAACGGTTAATGGAATTCCTGTGCAACTATTTAAAGAAGGTGTTACTGTATAAATAGCAGTACCAACAGCATTTCCTGTGGTTTCTAACATTTGAGTTATAGCAAAACCTGAATCACTCGATGCTCCTGAAACTCCATTTTGTACTACTGTCCATGAAAATGTTGTTCCTAATAGATTTGGCGTTAACACAACCGAAGTATTGTTTCCTGAACAAATTGGCAACTGTGTTGGAATTCCAAAAATTTCTGGTGTTGGATTTACGTTTACCGTTACAGAAAAAGGACTTCCTATACATCCCTGAGCTGTAGGGATAATTTGATAGGTCGCTGTTCCTAACGAAGGAAGTAAAGTAGTTAACGTTTGTGCAATCGTCGTTCCGTTACTAGAAGATGTTCCATTTAAATTGGTTTGAATTACCGTCCAGCTAAAAGTCGTGCCACTCACCGGACTTGATAATGAAATTGCTGTAGTAGCCCCAGAACAAATAGTTTGTCCAGAAGCAGGATTTACAATGGCAACTGGAATTGGATTTACAGTAATAGTAACTGTAGTTGTAGTCCCTGGGCATCCATTTACACTTGGTGTTATTGCATATACTGCGGTTCCTGAAGCGTTTCCAATTGTAGTTAAAATTTGTGAAATAGAAATACCTGTTCCCGCAGAACCACCCGTAACGTTTGTTTGTACCAAATTCCAACTGTAAACAGTATTTGGCATTGAACTTGAAAGCGCTATCACTGCAGCGCTTCCAGAGCAAATTGATGCAGCACTTGGAGTTGCAGTAAGTACAGGTTTTGGTGTTACTAAAACAGTTACTAAAAGTGGTGTTCCTGAACAACCATTATAATTTGGTGTTATTGCATATTGTACGTTACCAACTAAAGTTCCTGTAGCGGTTAAAGTTTGTGAAATTACATTTCCAACATCCGCGGTAGCGCCTGAAACAGCTGTTGAAGTTGCTGTCCAACTAAATGTTGTCCCCGAAATAGAACTTGATAACATAATCCCAGTTGACTGCAAAGAACATAAAGTTTCGCTTGTTGGTGTCGCTATTACATTTGGAATTGGAACAATTACAACTGAAATTGTTGTTGTATTTGAACATTGCCCAAAATTGGGTGTAAAAGTATAGGTTTTGGACGTAGTAGGGTCAAATGAAGGAGACCAAGTTCCTGAAATCCCTTCCGTCGAAAGTAGTGGCAAACTAATAACCGACCCAAAACAAGTTGGAGCAATTGGAGCAAATGTAGGTGTTGTAGTGTTTGGAATAGGATTGATTACTACAGACAAAGGCATTGAAACGCAACCATTAGAATTATTTTTTGCAGTAATTGAATAGGTATTTGAAACCAAATTAGAAAACACAGGATTGGATTGGTAGGTACCTCCATTGCTATATTCAATATTGATTCCCAATGGCGATGCGATTGTAATTGATCCATTTATCACACAAGTAGGATGAACGATTGAAGCCGTAGTTGGAATTGCTACTGTTGGAATTGGGTCAACAACAACTGAAGTTGCTGAAGATATACAACCGTTTACAACATCTTTTACAGTTACTGAATAAGAGTTTGGAGCTAAATTAGAAAAGGACAATGTCGCTTGATATGCGCCTCCAGTACTGTATTCATAATTAGTTCCAAGTGGCGCTGAAACTACTACTGTTCCCAATGCCAAACAAGTAGGTTGAATTGTTGTTGAAGCAGTTGGAGCATTTGGTGTTATAGGCTGAGAAATAATTCCAATATTGGCAGAAGCCGAAGAAGTACAACCGACTGAGTTGGTAACAGTATAATTATAAGTTCCTGCTGTTAATCCTGAAATTGTAGTAGTTGCAGTTGAACCCGTAATTCCGCCTGGATTTAGTGTCCAATTTCCAGTTGGTAAACCTGTTAAAAGTACCTCTCCTGTGGCCGTTGTACAAGTTGGCTGCGTGATAGTTCCAGCAGTTGGTGGACTTGGAACAGTTAATGGTGCATTGATTGTTACATTGGCAGAAGCCAAAGAAGTACAGCCATCAGCATTGGTCACGGTGAAGGTATGGTTTCCTGTTGTCAATCCTGTAATTGTAGTTGTTGCAGTCGAGCCTGTAATTCCACCTGGATTTATTGTCCAATTTCCTGTTGGCAATCCGGTCAAGAGAACACTTCCCGTTGTTGTTGCACAAGTAGGTTGTGTTATGGTTCCAATAGTTGGTGGTGCATTTGGACTTACAGTGATAGTTACCGATTTTTGATAAATACATGTTGGTGTTTCTCTGAAATAAAGGTCGTCAATGGCAAAATCGTTATTTCCAAATGTCTCTCTATCTATAATACTAATAGTTGCGGTTGTATTGGTACCCGAATTCCAAATATAAGAATGTTCTTGCCAAACGCATGGACTGCCTGGTGCGGTGGCTACTGGACCAACAGAAACGTTATTGATTAAAACCTCTAATTTTGCAGGTCCACCGGTAACTACTGCCGCTAAGAAGTAAGTAAATGTATAGTTTTTTCCAGGAAGAACGGTTATTGGCGCAGGCGAATACCACACTTTTTCTGTTCCAGTTGTTGACCCATCAGCTACTAACATATTTCTCGTTCCAGTTCCCATAGTGTGATCTGTGCACCCTGAAAATGGGCTAAACCAAGATGTTGGATTGGTAACTATTCCATAGGCGCCTTGTACTCCAGAGGCCGGAACTGTTCCTGGAAGATAATTCACATAATCTGTTACAAATCCATAATCTCCCAAAGAGAAATCGCCATTGATAACTAAGTTTCTTGCATCGGCAGCAGCCCCTGAAGTAACCGTGTAGGTAGTATTTACAGATGGACTCACAACCGGATTGGCACTTGAGTTGTTTGCAGCAGTTAAACTTATATCTGGAGGATTTGAAGTCCATAAATAACTAGAGGTACTTCCGCTAACGGATAAAGTCGTTGATGCTCCTTCGCAAATTGTTGTTGGTGAACTGATAGTAATATCATTGGGTACGGCTAACACAATTGTTGTTGGTAATGATGTTACTCCTGATCCATCCGTAACAGTAAGTGTATAACTACCCGCAGCTAAATTATTGAAAATACCTGTCGAATTAGATATAGTTGATGTACTAGTAACTAATGAATAATTTCCATACGGCAAAGTACCCCCAGCTGCAGATGCCACAATTGAACCATCTAAAGAGCTCGGACATGATGGATTTACAGATGTATAGCTTACTGTTAATGGAAGTCCACCTGGAGTTATCGTAAAATCGTCTAAAGCAAAGTCATTTCCTAAAGCACTTCTATTTTCATCCCATAAACGAATCATTACTATTGTATTTCTGGCTACGAATGAATAGCTTACTTGTTGCCAGCCTTCACTTGGCAATGGTGCAAGAGAATTTAAAGTTGCTGGATTAAAAGTGTCAGCGTTCACAAAAAGGATTCCTATGTTAGCTCGGGTTGCATTATTAGTAACATCTGGCGAAACAGATTTTATCCAATAACTAAAAGTATAGGTTGAACCCACTACGAATCCTGGAATTGGACTGCCAGTGTTTCCAGTTGTCCAAATATATTTTCTGGCAGTAGCTGTTGAACCATTATAAACTAGCATTTTATCCCCAACAACGGTATGGTCTTCCCCAGAAGGAAAAGAAGAATCCATAGTATTTGGATTATTTGTCCAAGCATAAGTTCCAGGAGTGCTTGTCCCTGTTAATGGGCTTAGACTATATTCATTAACTAAAAAACCATTCGTGCTCCCACCAGCTTCCAAATTTCCATTCACCAATTGTGCAGAAACTGAAAAGGATAACAGCGTTATTAAAAATAGAAAGAAATGTGACTTATTAATTTTTTTCATTTTATTAGAATAGTATTCTTGTTAATTATATTTTTTATTTCACAATCAAGAATTCTGAACGTCTGTTTTGTGCATATTCTTCTTCGGTGCAGTTTTCTTTGCAATCTACTTTTGGTTCTGTTTCACCATATCCTTTTCCAGAAATTCTAGAAGCGTCAATTCCTTTTGAAATTATATATTGAACCGTTGCTTTGGCACGTTTGTCAGACAAAAGTAAATTGAACGTATCACTTCCTCTATTATCGGTATGTGACTTGGCAAATATAACTAACTTATCGTTATTTTTCAAAACTTGAACCAATTTGTCTAACTCAAACGCACCTTGTTGCGTGATATTGCTTTTGTTGTACTCAAAATAAATTGGATTTAAAATTACTTCTGTTTCTGTAATAATTACTTCAATTGGATTCAAGGCAGCATCAACTTTAGTGCTTCCGCCTTTATTATTGCTTTTTGTAACTGCAAATGAATTGCTTTCAAATCCGTCTTTTGCGGCTTGAATGGTATAGTTTTTCTCACATTCTACTTTATACGAAACTTCTCCTTTAGCATTTGATTGTTCCGTAGCAATTACGTTGTTTTTATCATCTAAAATAGAAACTTTGGCATCAGCTAAAATAGCGCCTGTTTTAAGGTTGGTAACAATTGTGTTGACTTCATAATTACAAACAGGTAGTAATCCTAGAATATCATCATTCCCATTTCTGTTACTCGAAACAAATCCGATGTTTTTACTTTCATTGAATGTGAATGCGAAATCGTCTTTTTCACTGTTTACTGGTTTTCCAACATTTTTAGCCTCAGAATTCCCTTTTAAATCAATTGAATATACATCCATTGCTCCCAAACCTTGTTTGGCGTCAGAAGAAAAATAAAGCACATTTTCAGAAGTAATAAAAGGGAAGCTTTCGTTACCTTCAGTATTTACTTTTTTACCTAAATTTTCAGGCGTACCGTAGCTTCCTGTTTCAGAAACGGCTACTTTCCAAATATCAACACCGCCAATACTTCCGGGCATATTAGATGAAAAGTAAAGTGTTTTACCATCTTTGCTTAAACTTGGATTTCCAGTAGAAAAGTCCTTGCTATTGAAAGGCAATGAAGTGATATTTGTCCATTTTCCATTCTCTAACGTTGCTTTGAAAAGGTTATTTCTGCCTAATTTTAATTTGTTGGCCTTGTCTTTTTCAAATGAATTTTCTCTAAAACTATCACTTGTGAAATATATCGTATTTCCGTCTTGGCTTATTGTTACTGAACCATCGTGGTATTTTGAGTTCAAATCTTT
>CALPQA020000079.1 GCA_943325595.2 Auritidibacter sp. Marseille-P8566 | reverse complement strand
TTAATAGAAGAAGTAGTTGTTATAGCTGTAGTTGCTCCTGTAGCATGTGTTACTCCAGTAACAAAATCAGTACCAGTCCAAGCTGTAGCAGCAGGAGCAAGGTTAGTTGCCAACATCAATTCTGTTGGTATAGGATTTGCAACTGCTGACCATGTTCCCAAACCAGTAGTTCCTACTAAAGAAGTTGTGCTATATGCAACTAATTTCGAACCAACAGTAGGATAATTAAATCCCTCATAGAACGGAAGTGTTTGTGCAAATGACAAACCAAAAGTTAATAATAAAGCCGATTGTAAAATTTTTTTCATAGTTGTTTTTGTTTTAATTGTTGTAAATAGTATAAATGATATTGTTAATAGTGACTACTTTTATTTTGGAATACAAATCAGTTATTTTTAATACTATTTCAAAAGTATTGTTTTTAATTTTGTATTTAATACTAAAATGGGGGTAAAATTGTACAATATTATTTTTCCGCGCCCCTTTTTTTTAAAGGAATGTGCTTCTATGGCAATGTAAATCAAGCATTTGTTTTTATTTTTAGGAAAAATTTATTTTTCTATATTGAATTTTAATTTTTTAAAATGAAAAAAAAAGCTACAAAATGGGATTGTAGTTTTTTTCTGTTTAGGATCTGTATTTTTGGTGTTTTAGCATTTTAGCGTCAATTATTTAAATGTTAAAATTATTATTAAACCAAAAAACGGATTGAAATTCAAAATAGACTTTTAGGTTTGCGATTGCAAAAATTTAATCTTCAGCGGTTGTGTTTGTGGAACGGATTCCAGCATCAATTTTTAATTAATTTAGTGGTAAATATATTATTATCATTACCTGTAACTTTCATAATGTACATTCCTACTGCAATATTGTTTTTTAATTTCACTACATAATTTGTGTTTTGTGTCACTTTGTTAAGGCTTCCTTTTTCTACTTCGTGACCCAAAGCGTTGCAGATAGAGTAGGTATATTCGCCCAAGCTCAAAGTCCCTAAATTAACTTGGAAAGTATCACTCGCAATCGGGTTAGGAAGTATTTTGATTTCCATAGCTTTTGTAATGTTTATTCCCAAAGCGGCATTTTCAAAAACAATTCTGAAACGATTTCCCGTGCTTGCTGCTTCAGTTGTAACGCTAAACGGATATTCAACGGCGGTTCCGTCTAAAATTATTGGAGTTCTCGAATTGGTAAATACATCTTCTAAGGTTGCGTCTAAGTTGGTAGCAGTAAATTGCTCGGTGTTGATTTTAAGTTTATAATTTGCTCCAGCACTAGTATTCCAAACCCGTACATTCAACACATCTGAGGCTGCTAACGGTAAGTGATGCTCGCTGGCAAAAATTTCCGTGTTTTTGGTAAAGGCAATATTTTCGGTGCCGTTTGCCATTTTGTTTCCTATTTGATTGGCATCGGCATCAGTCATAAATACTGCCATCGCACCATCACGACCTGACCATTCGGCATCGATTTGTTTGTACAATCCCACGCGCAATAATTCGGCAGGGGCAGCATCTCTAAAAATAGCATTGCTAAAAGTACCGCCTTTATGAGTTTCTTTAATTGAAAATGTTCCTGCTAAAGTTGATCTCACAAAGAAAGCTTGCCCACTTTGGATTAAAGTTGATGCGCTTAAAAATGGATTAGTAGTAAGATTAGTATAGGTTCCGGCATTAAATAAATTATAGGTTCCCACTGCATTTCCTGATGAATTGGCATCCCAAATCCAAATTTTGCCATTAAAAGCAGTGTTGTCAGGGTCTCCCAGCATAGTCGTTAAATTCAATGGACTCGCATACGGATTGCCAATAAAAGTATATTTTGATGCAAGACTTGTGTAATATTGGTTTCCTGTTAATAAGGTACCCGTGGCTTTCAAGGTAGTTGCTGCAGCACCACTAACAATATTAGTACTAGTAGTTGCATAAGGTCCCGTAACAAAAACCATAAAGGGATTGTTGACCGTTGCCGAGAATAATGGAGTTATGTTTGTATTTGTAATCGAAGTCCAATTATTACCAGAAGAATTATAGGAAAGTAATGAACTTCCACTTCCCGTATTTGTAACACTTTGATCGGTTGAAGCGTTGGACCAAATTTCTACTCCAGTATTAGCAATGACCGTTCCATTGTTCTGCCAGTTGTAAAAAACACTATTGTTCGTACTTCCAACAACCGGAGCAGTCAAAGCTCTCCAACCTCTTTTAGCAGAAATATAGCGTTCTAAAGTTACGTTAGTGGCGCCTAAAAGTGTTCCTGTAATTGTTCCAATTTTAGCCGTTCCAATAGTATTTGATTGAAATGTAACTGGTAAAGCATTGAAATTTGTTGTTCCACCATTGATTAGAAGTTCGGATGAAGGTCCAAAAATAGCATTTGCCCCAGCACTAAGAGTGAAATTTTTTCCTCCTGTTGTCAACTTTCCATTTACGGTAACCGTCTTTTTTGATGCGAAATTAATGTCATTTGTCAGTGTTACTTCATTGCCAAGAGATATCGTGATATTATTTACTCCAGTTGGTGCATTCGTTGCTGTTGCCGGAGTAGTTATTGAGGTGTAGGTTTGCCAAATACTTGCATCGTTGAAATTGCCATTTGCTGTAGTTTTATAGTTAACTTCTAAATAGGAGGGACCCACTTCAGCTAAAACTAATGGATGATTGGTGGTTGCGCCAGTTGTAAATTCATCACAACCAATATCTTTTGAAGTTGCAAGTAAAGGTCGCGGTTGCCCACTAATATCAAGTAACAAATTAGGATCATCATCAACACTTGTAAGGTCTAAAAGTGCAGGATAATTAGAACTTGCTGTGTCAATTGCGGGACTCCCCGATGATAATCCATAATAGCCATCGGTATTTAATGCCAGATTTGGATTGCTATTATTCATTCCGGTAGAAATAGTGATTCCCAAAGTTCCCTGATACATATTACTCGCAAAAGTGGTGCCTGAATTTGGATTCATAAAAATGTTTCCAGAGGTTTTTTTGATGATGTTGTTT
Organism: Auritidibacter sp. Marseille-P8566; assembly: GCA_943325595.2. The sequence goes on along the minus strand of CALPQA020000079.1, from coordinate 4,543 downwards.
GCCCAAGTATTATTTGTCGCGCCAATTCCACCCAAATCAATATAGGCACAATCAACGAACGTATTGTGAACAAAATTGACATTGTCTAAATTACTCGTCCTTAAACCTGCAGGAGCGACATAGAATAATGTCACGGCATCTGCTGCAAAAGAACCTGAAGTAGCTCCTGAATTATAAAAATAGTTATTATAGCAATAAATATTATTCGCTTCTTTCACTCTAATTCCACCGGCATTAATAAAAAAATTACTATAAGCAGCATTGTTGTCCCCATTTCGGAAACATAGCATTGCGTTTTGTTGGTTCGTAAAAGTACAATACCGAATCGTGTTTTCCCTAGATTTAATAGAAACAGACTCACTATCTCCCAAGCCTGTGTTATTAAAGTAACAGTATTCTACAATGGACCTAGAGTCATTATTGTTTTCTGTGCTCAAACCAATTCTAATAGGTTCATTCCCGAAATCCCCACCCGTACCATAAAATTCTTGAAACGAACAATATCTGATTTTATGATAGCCAGGAACGACTGGATCGGTTGTTATTTGAATAGTACATCCAGAAACGGCTGCAGCAGGTTTTTTTTCAATATTGCAATAGGAAATTTCATTGTATTGGGAGCCATCAGTTATTCGGATGTATTTTTGTGCATAGTAGCCGCTAAAATTGAGGTGTGTTAGAGTGTTACGACTTCCTGATACTTCTATAATATAGGCAGCTCCAATGTCTCCAGAAGTGAATTGAAAACCACTGAAAGTTACGTTGTTCCCCGTAATATTTATTCTTTTTGAAAGCTTATTAGGCGAAATCATTAGATTTTGCAGGTTAACGTTTGAGTTCCAAAAAACACCCCCAGGAGTTGCAGCTCTTACTGTAATATTACTTGTGGCTATTGTTAAAGTTCCATTAAGATAAGTTCCATCTGCAAGAACAATAACATCCCCAGGAGCAGCATTAGTAACCGCCGTTTGCAAAGCTGCAACTGAACTTACAGTAGTTGTAGTAATCGTTGTCTTTTTTGCTACATTTTTTTCAGCCTTTTCTTTGTTTAAAACGGGTTTAATTAATGCCGAACAAAAAGGAGTGCAAGTAATTTTTGAAGGTATAGTAACAATTGAAGCCAACGTTAAATTGGTATTTGTCAAAAGCAAGATAAAACTTAAATCGAAACAAAATCTTTTTAGATTCTTAATTTTGAGGGAATAATTTTTCATGTTAAATTAATGATTTAATTTTAAAATGGATTAATTTTGACACTCACTACTTTTTTAAAGAAAAACAACATTGTAGTTATTGATTTAGTTTGTGAATTAAAGCAAAATTTATGCTATTAAAAAAACCACGCTAACTTAGCGTGGTTTTAATTTTTAGTGCAAAAATTATTTTATTGATGCTATTTTCTTTTTCATCAAACGATAGCTTAATGCTATTCCTAAAATGAGCATTGGCAAAATATAATTATTTATAGGTGTTGATCCTGGATCGACACCTGGGTCAACCACTGATAAAATTTCTTCTTCAGGGGTAGTGTTAGTTGCAAATATATTGCAAGTAACTAGTGCTAGAAGGACGATGTACGCTATTTTTTTTCGTGTGTTTTTCATTTTATTTTCATTTTATTAATAGCATTTATTGGTGTTTTGAACTTTCCCCTTTTTTTTACACAATACCTTGTATCCGAAAATAAAAGCAATTAGCAGCATTGGGATGATAAAATCATTTATAGGAGCTACTTCTCCTCCTGGATCAGATCCTGGATTTGATAGGTCTTGTGCAAAAACGCGTGTTCCAATAAAAAGTAAAAACAGGATAAATGGCACATTAGTTGCTTTTTTCATATCGCTATTTTTTAATTAATTTAGTAGTATACACAGTAGTATCAGTACCTGTAATTTTCATGATATACATTCCGGCTGCAGTATTGTTTTTGAATTTCACTACATAATTTGTGTTTTGTGACACATTATTAAGGAGTCCTTTTTCTACTTCTTGACCTAAAGTGTTGCAGATAGAATAAGAATAAGTTCCAGTACTCAAAGTCCCTAGATTCACTTGGAATGTATCGCCCGTAATTGGGTTTGGAAGTATTTTAATTTCCGTAGCTTTTGGATTGTTGATACCCAAAGCAGCGTTTTCAAAAACAATTCTGAAACGATTTCCTGTACTTGTTGCTTCAGTTGTAACTGCAAATGGATATTCAACTGCAGTACCGTCTAAAGTCAATGGCGTTCTAGAATTAGTAAATAAATCTTCTAACGTCGCATTCAAGTTAGTTGTAGTGAATTGCTCGGTATTGATTTTAAGTTTGTAGTTTGCTCCAGCAGTAGTATTCCAAACGCGAACATTCAACACATCGGAAGCTACTAAAGGCAAGTGGTGCTCACTAGCATACAGCAAACCGTTTTTCGTAAAGGCTACGTTTTCTGTTCCGTTTGCCATTTTATTTGCCGTTTGATTGGCTTCTGCATTAGCAGTAATAACTGTCATAGCACCATCACGACCCGACCATTCGGTATTGATTTGTTTGTATAATCCCACACGCAATAATTCGGCAGGGGCAGCATCTCTAAAAACGGCATTATTAAAAGTAGTACCCTTGTGACCTTCTTGTATTGAAAATGAAGCTCCATCTGCTGATCTCACAAAGAAGGCTTGCCCACTTTGAATTTGCGCTCCAGAAATGCCAGGATTTGAAAGTATATTGGTATATGCTCCATTGTCAAATAAATTATAGGTTCCTACAGAATAGGTTCCTGATACGTTGGCATCCCAAACCCAAATATTTCCTCCAAAAGTTGGATTTGAAGCCAACATTGTAGTTAAATTCAATGGACTTGCATACGGATTGCCTATAAAAGCAAATTCATTAGTTGCCGTTGTGTAGAATTTAGGTCCTGTAATCAAAGCTCCAGTAGCTTTTAAGGTTGTTTCCGCAAAACCACTTGTAATATTAGTACTAATAGTTGCATAAGGTCCAGTAACAAAAACCATAAAAGGATTGTTTATTGTTGGGGTAAACAAAGGAGTAGTACTGGTATTGGTAATTGGATTCCAACTTCCCGTTGTTCCAGAAGTAAAAGAAAGTAAAGAACTTGCATTTCCAGCAGGTGTAACACTTGCATCAGTTGAAATGTTAGACCAAATTTCTACTCCTGTGCTTGCAATAGGAGTACCATTATTTTGCCAATTGTTAAACACGGTAGCATTAGTACTTCCAACAACGGGTGCTGTCAATGCTCTCCAACCCCTTTTGCCTGGAATGTAGCGCTCTACGGTTACGTTGGTGGCATTGCTCAAAGTTCCTATAACTTGCCCTATAGCCCCTGTCCCATTTAAGTCTGATTTAATGATAACCTCTTTGTTTCCAAAATTCACAGCACCAGTACCAGAAATGGATAGTGTTTTAGTAGAATTTATAGTTAAACTTCCCGAATCACTCAAAGTTAATGAACCCGCAACCGTAAAGTCGGTATCTAATTTCGGATTTCCTGAACTAACAATAATAGCGTCAGATGAAGAAGGAACTGATCCACAAGACCAATTAGCTGGGGTATTCCAATTACCTGCACCACCATTCCAAGTTTTATCTGTTATTGTGGTTACGTTAACCAAATTGCTATTAGAAGAAATACAAGTTGTGGTTGTGTTGGTTGCTTTTGCATAATAACTAGTTCCAATAGCTATTGAAGACCATGATAAACCAGATCCAGTCCCTGCAATTGAAGATCCTAAAGTAGTATTACTAGAATCGTATAACTGATAGTTCTCACCACTAACTGAAGTACTTGAGCTTATAGAGCCTGTAGTATTAGCACAAGCCGAACTTCCTGTTAGCACTAAAGCAGTAGGTAAAGCATTTACTGTTATTGAACCTGTAGCGTTAACGCTTGCACAACCTCCAGTTGTAGGAACTGTTAATGGAATACTATAACTAAATGTACCACTTGCAGTTGGCGTTCCTGAAATAGTTATTGTGTTGGAAGCCCAAGTAGCAGTAACTCCCGCTGGTAAGTCGGTTGCTGTTCCGATTCCAATAGCTCCTCCAGCTGTGGTGTGGGTAATATTAGTTAGTGCAGTATTATAGCATAAAGATGGGGTTGAACTTGCTGAACTCGTTGAAACATTTACCCCCGAAAACTCATCTGCACCGATATCTGGCGTGCTTGTACTTCTTGTATCGCCATCAAAGTCTGTAGTTATACCTGAAATTAACCCCCCTGTATTATTTAAGCTACAGTTGCCACTAGTTGTTAAGTGCAAATCACTTGCTGAAGTAAATGAAGGTAATACGTTAACTGAATTGGCATTCCCACCAAAACCCGTAACAATATTTGCTAATGTTGTTCTGGCTGTTCCGCCTATATAACCTAAGTTTGTTCCAGCAGTATAATAATCATTGTTGTCAATAGAATTGAAATTGGTATTGGCTACTGCGCTGTAAATTGCGAAACGGTTTGCCGCAGGATTTCCTCCATTTTGCGTATTTACAAAAATATTATTTTTGATATTAAGAGAGAGTGCAGCAACTGTAGTGTGTATATAT
>CALPQA020000078.1 GCA_943325595.2 Auritidibacter sp. Marseille-P8566 | reverse complement strand
CTGTTGATAGTCTTGGAAACATGGTAAGAAAATTTGATAAATCTAACAAAAGAACTACTTTAGTTAATGATGATGTTAGAGTTTATAAAGGTGGATCTTGGAGAGACAGAGCCTATTGGTTAGATCCAGCTCAAAGAAGATATTTTCCACAAGATATGGCAACTGATTACATTGGATTTAGATGTGCAATGTCAAGAGTTGGACCAAAAGCAGACAAAAAGAAAAGAGCTAGAAATTAATTTTCAATCTCAAAATATAAATAAAAGCCCTTTGATTAGGGCTTTTATTGTTTAAAATTGTTTTATATGGATATTCAAATTATTCACAATCTGTTTTTAAAATGCAATTCAATTGCTATTGATACGCGGAAAATTGAATCTAAGTCGCTTTTTGTGGCTATTAAAGGAGAAAATTACGACGCTAATACATTTGCTAACGAAGCCTTAGATAAGGGCGCCTCGTATGTTATTATCGATAATCCAGATTTCTTTATAGACGAACGAACAATAGTTGTTAAAAACAGTTTAGAGACTTTACAAGCTTTGGCTCAATTTCACAGAAAGTATCTCAATATTCCAATTATTGCTTTGACAGGTAGTAATGGCAAAACAACTACCAAGGAATTAATTCATGTGGTTTTGTCAAAAAAATTCAATACAAAGGCTACAGTTGGTAATTTAAACAACCATATCGGTGTTCCGCTTACGTTGCTTTCGTTTAATAGTGAAACAGAGATTGGAATTGTAGAAATGGGTGCCAATCATCAAAAGGAAATTGAGTTTTTATGCGAAATTGCACAACCTGATTTTGGATATATTACCAACTTTGGGAAAGCCCATCTTGAAGGTTTTGGCGGAGTAGAAGGTGTAATTAAAGGAAAGTGTGAACTCTATAACTATCTCTCTAAAAACAATAAAACCGTTTTTGTAAATCGTAATGATAGTATCCAAGTGGAAAAATCAAGTGGTATTAAATCCTTTACTTTTGGTGTTAACAAAACTAATGCAGATGTATTAATTGATTTAGTTACCGCAAATCCATTTGTTGAAGTAACTTTTTCAAATTGTAAAATCACCTCTCATTTAATTGGTTTATACAATTCAAATAATATTAATGCGGCAATTGCAATTGGCACTTATTTTAAAGTTCCAAATGAAGCTATTAAAGCTGCTATAGAAGATTTTGTGCCAGACAACAATAGATCTCAACTTTTAAACATCAATTCAAACACAGTTATTTTAGATGCCTATAATGCCAATCCAAGTAGCATGGCTGTTGCAATTGATAATTTCTTACAATTAGACAATCCTAAAAAAATTGCCATCCTTGGCGATATGTTTGAATTGGGTGAAGAAAGTCTCGTTGAACATAAAAACATTGTAAGTTTACTTTTAAATAAAAATGTAACAACATATTTCATCGGAAATCATTTTTATAGAAATAAATTGGAACAATCCAATATGCATTTTTTCGAAACTTTTGATTCTTTCGCAGAAACGGCATCCCAATTAAATTCCGAGAACACTACTATCCTTATAAAGGGTTCAAGAGGGATGGCTTTGGAAAGGTTTCTGGAATATCTGAAGTAATAATTGTATTTGAATAGTGCTTTCTTGTATGGTATTCATGGGGACTTACTCCAGTAAATTTCTTAAAATTAGTATAAAACGGACTATAGGAAGAAAAACCTACTTCACTTGACAAGGCTTCAATAGTATTGTTCACTAAGTAATTAGAGTCAAGAAGTCTTTTTGCTTCTTTAATTTGTATAAGTTTTTTATAGCTAGAAAAGCTTAGTTTGCAATGGTATTTAAAAATAAAGCAAAGATGGCTTTTTTGAATTGAAAGGTCACTTGACAAGTCTTTTATATTGTAATTTGGATTTTTAATTAATTTGTTGTAGCTTTTATTACCTTCAATAATAGCTATATATTTTAGAAGATTTTTCACTACGTATATTTCTAGTTTTTTGTCTTGTGAATTCAATATATTTGGATTAGTGCTGAGCGTCCAAATATCGTGTACTTTTATTTTTTTTTGTCGCTCTAATATATTTTCTAGGTATTTTTTTCCGTACAATATTTCTGGATTCAAAAGCGATCTAAAAAAGATAGTTAGTTGAGCGGCACTTATTACTATTAATAAAAAGAGATTAACTATTTTACAATATTGGGTAGAACAAATTCCAGTATCCATAACTATTCCTTGTAAATCTCTAGTGACAACAAGTGAAATCAAAACGAAAATATATTTCGAATGTACCTTATAAGATTCATTCGTAGTTTTATCATTTTTAGAATCATTTGTTTCTCCCCAAAGTTTACTGGACAGCAACAAATAGATTTTTATTAAATAAAACAGGGAATAAATAGAAACAATAACTAAAATTAGATATTTTTCAAAACGCCATTCAATAAATTTATTTACTTGTTCTATTGCCAAAAACGCAAAAAACAAGGTGCAAATAATTAATTTTAACACATCGGTTTTTTTTATTTTTAATTCTTTAGAAACTAAAAATTTAAAAAATATGTAATTGAAGGTTATTAGATATAAAACTAATAGATGTAAATATATTTTTAAGGCTTGCGCATTATATGTTCCGAAAAAACCTATTAAAGCATATATGAAATAGCTGATTCCCATATTTCCAACAGATAATAAAGCAAAAAATTTAAGAATAAAATTTTGCTTTAACTTAATCCATAGAACTAAGAAAACGGAGAAACTTGTAAATGCATTTAATAAATTTAAAATATTTACCATACCAATGTTTTGTATTATTATATGACGTTTTATAATTTATTTATTACTTCGAATAAACAATTAATTAAGCTTTTTTTTATAAAAAAATCGATTAAATGCACATAAAGCCGATGAAATACATTTTTTTGGTTGATTGGGATAGCGAAATTATTTATATTACTTCTAAATAAGTACAATTTTATGTTAAATAAACTATCCTATTTGTATATTTTTTGAGTTGAATTAATACTCATTAGTCGTTATTTTTTAAATATAGTTGTTGATTTTTGAATAATTTTAATTCAATTTTTTAATTTTTATAAACACTCAGTTATTTACGATAACTTCTTGTTGATAAATGCAAATATTAATTTATTTGCTTTCCGATTAATTATTTTTGACAAACTTTCAATTGTAATAAGCTATTCAATTTTGTTTATACTAAATTTGGAAAACTAAAAAAAAGCGAATAATTTATATAGTAAGCTTTTTTTATGCAAAATATTAAACAATTTGTTGAAATATATCATTTTTGTATTATAAAAGTCTTAATAAGGAATATATATCCTATTTTAATACAAACATAATTCAATTTGTGACTTTATTTTGTATTCTGATATTATCAAATGAATACTTGCACCTAATTATTAATTATCAAAAGTTATTTATTATAAATAGATTTTTAAATTATAACCTATAAAAGCCCATGGATCTGATTGTTTATAAAAATATAAAGAAGATTAGAGAATTAAAAAACTACACAAGAGAATATGTTGCTGATGAACTTGGAATGAGTACAAGTGGTTATGGTAAGATAGAACGAGGTGAAGTCGATTTGACTGTGACCAAGATTTCTAAAATAGCAAACGTGTTGGATGTGTCTATAGAATTCATTTTTAAATTTAAGGTTTCTAACATTTTTGAAGAATCGCATCTTAATAAGTAATTCATTTTTGCATAAAATAGTTTCATATATAATTAAAGCCACAGTAAAGTAATTCAAAATGATAATTGAAATAATTCAGTAAAAAAGTTTAAATCCCCCAAATTTAAAATTAAACAAATGAAAAATTTAAGAATTAAAGAAATTAGAGAATATAGAAATTTGAGTAAAGAATATATTGCAATTCAAATGGAAATTAGCATTCAAGAATATAATAAAATTGAAAAAGGAAAGGTAGATATCAAATTGTCCAAACTTGATAAGTTAGGAAAAATTTTTGGAATCGGAAAAAGTAAATTTTTTAATACTGGAGATTTGATTCTTGATCTTGACTAAATTATAAATTTGCATCAGTTTATATTGTGAGTATCAAAAGAGTTTTTAAAACTGCTGCTGTACTTTTATATCATATTTTATAAAAAAGGTTTGACTATTATTTAGTCAAACCTTTTTTTATTGTAATAATGACTTTTTTTAATACTTGATTTTAAAATCAATTTATTATATCTGTAAGTCCAGTTTGCTTCTCTTCTATTAATTTTATGAAAACTAATCAGAACCCCCTGTTAATCAATCAATTTTATTTTTACACTAACAGCAATAAATGCAAACATACTTTTAGAGCCTTAATAGAATAATTTAACAATTTAGAGCTTTATAAGAGATTGAATTCAAAAGAAATCTGGTTTTTCAACTTAAATTATTGAATTAAATTAATCCTAAGTGTAAAATTAATTCCTAATTAATATTAAAAACATTTAATACATGCTAATTATTCCTTAATAAGGAATATTAACAACAAAACATTCGGGCTTTATCTTAATTACGGAATTATTTTTGTATTTCCTGATTTAGTTTCATAACAAAGAAAAAGTCTTCTTATTTTTTTGTTATTAGTTAATTAAAAGGAGCGACAATAGCGGGTATTTCATTCCTTATTGTCTTTACTATTTTACTTTTTAGAGTAGCGCTTTTGTGACTATTGTGGGGGAACCCCTGCCTTTTTTTAAGTGATAGTTTTTTAAATAGAATTTAATAAAATAAAATAATTTGATTAACAAAAATCCCTCCGTAATTTAAAAACCGTTGTTATGAAAGTAGGAATTACCTTTAGTGCCTTTGACTTATTACATGCTGGTCACATCAAAATGCTTGAAGAAGCCAAATCTAAGTGTACTTATTTAATTGTTGGTTTACAAACCGACCCAACTATTGACCGACCTAATAAAAACAAACCTACACAATCAGTAGTTGAACGATACATACAGTTGAAGGGTTGTAAATTTGTGGATGAAATTGTTCCCTATGCTACCGAACAAGATCTAGAAGATATATTACAATCGTTTCAAATTGATATCAGGATTGTTGGTGATGAATATATAGAAAAAGATTTTACAGGAAGAAAATACTGTGAGGAAAAAGGAATTGCATTTTTTTTCAATACTAGAGACCATCGCTTTTCTAGTAGTAGCTTACGAAGAGAAGTTTACCAAAAAGAACTTCAAAACGAAAAAATATAATTTCCATTTTATTATAACTTATCCCATTTTTTTTAAAACATACTTATGGAAATTAATGATAATGTAACACATGTTGTTTTAACAGGTGGAGTTGGAAGTAGGTTGTGGCCATTGTCACGAAAAAGCCAACCAAAACAATATTTAGAACTTTTTGATGGGCATTCTCTTTTTGAAAAAACGGTTGTGCGTAATATAAAAGAAACCAATAAATTAATAGTTGTTGGTAATATTGAAAATTATGAAATGAGTAATAAAGTGATGGAAAAGATTAACATTCCTTATGTACACATTATAGAGGCTACACCAAGAAATACAGCTGCTGCCATTGCATTTGCTGCTTTTGCTTCAGAACCAGAAGCTGTGTTATTGATAACTCCGTCGGATCATATTATTGAAGGCATAGCTTCCTATAACGAAGCTTTAAAAAAGGCCATAGCATTAGCGAAGCAAAATTTTCTGGTAACTTTTGGGATTAAACCATCTAAACCTGAAACCGGTTATGGTTACATTGAATTTGAACAGGAAAATGTAATTGCTTTTCATGAGAAACCAAATTTGAAAACTGCCACTTCTTATTTAGAAAATGGAAATTATTATTGGAACAGTGGACTTTTTTGTTTCAAAGCGGGTTTGTATTTAGAAGAACTTGAAAAACAGGAACCAGAAGTTTACAATTCCTCAAAAATTGCTTGGGAAGCAAATAAGGATGGTTTTTTAGATTATGAATTGTCATTAAAAATCCCTTCTATAAGTGTTGATTATGCAGTCATGGAACGTAGCGCTAATATCAAGGTGGTTGCAACGAATTTTGATTGGTCGGATTTGGGTTCTTTTGAATCGGTATACGATTATCTTGTTCAGAAAGGACACCCAAAAGACGTCTGCGGGAATATTGTAATTGGTACAGCCATTCACACCTCATTTGTTGGGCTTCAAAATTGTTTGTTGATTCATACCAAAGACGCTTTCATGGTTTTGCAAAAAGAAAATTCTCAAGAAGTGAAACAAGTTTACCAACATTTAGAAGAATTGCGATCTGCTCTAATTTAATTAAAAGAAGGAAAAACTACATTTAGGAAGTACTACATAATTTTATTTTAAAAGTAATTTTGAGCAGGATTTAAAAACTTTAAAATTGATATATGCCAGATAAAAATATTACACTTGTTCAATTAAATAATGCCATTAAACTAATTTCAGATTATAAAATTCAACTTGAAGAATTGTCAGAAAGTTTACCCGTTTCGCCTCCAAAAAAGATTGATATAAGTCAAAGTATTAATCCTCAAAATTTTAAAGTACTTTTGAATTATTATAAAGACATTTACAATAAAAAACTAGAAAGAGCTGATTTAGCAGCTATGGATGTAGAATTGTTAAAAGCGATTGATTACAACAAATTAAGAAATTATAGAGGCTTCGGTTTTGTTTCCGAATGTAAATTTAAGCAAATCATGATAGAACATTCTGTTTTAGACGAAAGTGAAATGTAATATCTCTAAATTTTATAAAAATAATAATAATGATAAATAAAAATTCTAAAATATATATAGCAGGACATAACGGTATGGTTGGAAGTGCCATTTGGCGTACCTTGACTGCAAAAGGATATTCGAATTTAATAGGAGCCAGTAGTAAGGAATTAGATTTAAGAAATCAACAATCGGTTACCGACTTTATTTCAAAAGAAAAGCCAGACGTTATTATTGATGCTGCTGCAAAAGTTGGAGGTATCTTGGCCAACAACAATTTTCCATACCAGTTTTTAATGGAAAACATGCAAATACAAAATAACCTGATTAGCAGTGCCCATGAATTAGGAGTTTCGAAATTTATATTTTTAGGAAGTTCTTGTATCTATCCTAAATTAGCACCACAGCCTTTAAAGGAAGAGTACTTGCTGACGGGGACTTTGGAACCAACCAACGAATGGTATGCTTTAGCCAAAATCACTGGAGTTAAGACTTGTCAGGCACTTCGAAATCAATTTGAAAAAGATTTTGTAAGCTTGATGCCTACGAATTTGTATGGCACACATGACAATTTTGATTTAAATAGTTCTCACGTTTTGCCAGCGATGATTCGAAAATTTCACGAAGCCAAGCACAATGACAATGCACCTGTAACATTATGGGGAAGTGGCACGCCGATGCGAGAATTCCTATTCGTAGACGATATGGCTGCAGCAGTTGTTTTTGCATTAGAGAATACACTTCCTGACTACTTGTACAATGTAGGAACAGGAGAAGACTTAATCATAAAAGAATTGGCTACAACCATTAAAAAAATTGTAGGCCATGAAGGAGAAATTATTTGGGATGCTACCAAACCCGATGGAACCCCAAGAAAATTAAT
>CALPQA020000077.1 GCA_943325595.2 Auritidibacter sp. Marseille-P8566 | reverse complement strand
GGCGTTACAAAAGTGCCTAATCGGTTATGATTATCAATTCTCCCACCTAAAACAACACTGAAATTATTGGAATTTTCATACGTATATTCAAAAAAAGCACCGACAGAATTATCGGCTCTACTAAAATCTATAACATTGACAAATTCATCATATTTATCATACGTGAAATTCAATCCCGTAGCAAATTTATGCATCGTATTGTCAATTATAGAATTGAAAATTAAGTTCGAATAATAGCTTTTTTGTTTGATATTGTATTGGTTCAACCCAAAATACGATTCTTGATTATGACTGTTAAATGCGTTTTGAAAACCAATACTTTGGAACGGCATGTCTGGAAAAACATAGCCAATTTTTGTAGAAATATCAAAGCGTTCGGTATTGATTTCTGAACCCCAATAATTTGTGGTTAGTTTGTCACGATTGGGTTCAAAATTCAATTCTCCCGTTTGTTTTTTGTCATTCATATAACGGAAATTTATGAAACTTACCCAGCCTTTTTGTGCATCCGTATATTGCCAACGATTCAAAACATTGATTTGTTTCGCCAATGGATTGTCCAGAAAACCATCGTTGTTCATATCGTTTTTAGAAACTCGTGTATTCCCGTGAACGAACAAGCTTGTTGCCCATTTATCAGATACTTTTCTGTTGAAATGCGTGTTCAACTCAAAGCGAGAATCCGAAGAACCATAGGCATTCAAGAAAAAAGGAATGTCTTTTATTGGCTTAATTAATTCTGTATTAATTTGACCAGAAATACTTTCATAGCCGTTCACGACACTTCCGGCGCCTTTCGTGATTTGGATACTTTCAACCCAAGTCCCAGGTGTAAATGACAATCCATACGCTTGTGAAGCGCCACGAACAGAAGGAATATTTTCTTCTGTAATCATCAAATACGGACTTGTTAATCCAAGCATTTTGATTTGCTTTGTTCCTGTCAAGGCATCCGAAAAATTGACATCTATGGAGGGATTGGTTTCAAAACTTTCGGCCAAATTACAACAAGCCGCTTTTAATAATTCCTTGCTTGATAAGAGTGTTGTATTCGCAGTTAATTTTAACGATTTTTGCAAACTTTTACGCGTGCTTTGAACTTTAATTTCCTTTAAAGTATCTTGAGAGTAGGAATTAAAAGCACAAAACAGCAGCAATAAAAATATTGAAATTTGTTTTTGCATTTTGCTAATTTTTATGTTTTTAAATTGTTATAAACCACAAAAAGTATGGTTGTATTTACAAAAACATAAAATTAGGCGTAGAAAATATATTGGCTGTACAACTTAAAAAACGGAGGCGCGTTGGCATCACAAGAATAAGCGGTAATTGAATTTCTTTTGAAATTCGGGGTTGAAGTAGTTGCAATTGGATTCCAATCATTATTAATAATTAGAATATCAGAATTGAAAGTAAAAACATTGAAAGTAGAAGTCTCTGATTTTTTTTGAAAATGAAACACTTTGTCTTTACAGCAATGTGATTTTTTTTCAACGATTCCACAGCAATTCTTCTCAGTATTACTTGATGAAAATGCAGATTTTAAAGAAACAGAAGCAATTTCGTCACCACAATAATGTACATTAAATGCAAATCCTACGTTGGAAACCAACAATAAAACCGCAAGTAAACTACATATTTGCTTTCTGAAATTCATACTACAAAGTTACTAGATAAAATTAGTTTAAAATCAAATTCTTGTTAAATTTTACAATTCAAATTCTTGCCCCATTAATGGAATCGTACACTCAAAATGATATTTTTCAATGATTTTTATTCGAAGTTCATCAGCAGGTTGGTTTTCACCGTGAACTAAAAACACTTTTTGGGGTTTGTTTTTCAATTCGGAAAGCCAATTGACCAAATCATTTTGATCGCCATGAGCAGACAATCCTTCAATTTCGAGAATAGATGCCAATACAGGATAGTATTTTCCGTGGATTTTGAGTTCTTTTGCGCCTTCTAATAATTTTCGGCCGCGGGTTCCCTCCGCTTGATATCCAACAATTATAATGGTTGTTTGCGGCAATCCAATATAATGTTCCAAATAACTCAAAACCCTACCTCCCGTAACCATTCCACTTGCCGCGATTACTACTTTTGGCCGTTCATCGAAAATGACGTTCATTGTTTCTTGATAATCGGAAACTAAAGTGAACATTTTTTCCATTTCAAAACATTCATCTAAAGATAATTTGTGCCATTTTTTATTTTCTGTAAATATTTTCAGTGCAGAAATTCCCATTGGTGTATCAATAATATAGGGGATATTTGGAATTCTGTCTTCTTTTTTTAGTTGCCAAAGCAAATACATAATACTTTGTGCTCGTTCTACAGCAAAACTCGGAATTATAACTGTTCCTCCTTTTTGAAACGTATTATTGATGTACATTTCCAATTCTAATTTCGAGTCTTTATTAGGATGAATCCGATTGCCATAGGTGCTTTCAAGAAAAATATAATCTGCGTTTTTGGGTTTTATTGGCGCATACATTAACACATCGTTATCGCGACCGATATCTCCAGAAAAAACTAAGATTTTATTTTCAACTTTCAATTCGATACTGCAAGCACCAATAATGTGTCCTGCATTAAAAAAGCGTGCTTCAATTTCGGCATCTAATGCAACTAATTCCTCGGTTTTTACAACTCGAAAATGCGGAAAAACTTTTTGAGCTTGTTCTACTGTATAAAGTGGTTCTGCGATTTGATGCTTAGAATAGTTGCCTTCGTTGGCTCTTCTAGCCTCTTCTTCTTGAATTTTTGCGCTGTCAACAAGAATTAATTTTGCGATATCCTTGGTTGGACTTGTACAAAATATTTTGCCGCTAAAGCCTTGATTTACTAATCTAGGCAACCATCCACAATGGTCTAAATGTCCGTGTGACAACAATACAAAATCGATTGTTGATGGCAATATTGGCAAAGGTTCCCAGTTGAGTTCTCGCAGTGGTTTTATACCTTGAAACAATCCGCAATCAATTAAAATTCTAATTCCATTACTTTCAATTAAGGTTTTTGAACCTGTAACCGTTCCTGCTCCTCCAATAAATTTTACTTTCATTTTATATCATTTAAAGATTAAAAAAATTGAGGTAGGTTTTATAAAAAATTACATAATTCGGAGGCTTCTTTCATCACATTTTTTACTCGGTTGGGGCTTACGCCAATTTTTTCAAGGCAATCTGAATTATTGATTATTTCTTTAACTAAAATCACATCCGAGATTAATAATTTGTCTTTTTCTGTAAGAGAAAGTGTAGTTAAGCAAGTAATTGGATACAAATAATCAGAATCGTTTTTGGTTTTTAAATTGTTTTTTTCAGGGTAATTCCAACTCAATAAAGTTAAATTAGAACATTTTGCAAAAGCGATTGCCTCAGATGTAAACCGATTATTGGTTACAATGCAACATTTTGAAATACTGTCCTTCCTTGAAAAAATAGCATACTCGCTTTCATTCAAATCATTAAAACGAGACAGAATATACATGGGCACTTTCACGTCCGAAACGGCATCTCTTCCAGGATGAAATTTACATTCAACCATCGAAATAACGTTGTTTTTTTTAATAAAAACATCAATTTCGTGAGAGATACATTTTCCTTGTAAGGTCAGATTTAATTTGGTTTCATATTGTTCAGCTGCGAAAAGTCTTGCAATATACTTCTCAAAGAAAAAACCTGTAGGCCCTAATAATTGTAATGCTGAGCGCAAATTGTATCTTGCGGCATGTGCATTGGCTTCTTTTTTCAACAAAGCAAATGCCATCTTGTAGATCTTTTTGGTAGAAATACCTTCGTATAATTCTTTTTTAATGGCTTGGAGAATCTTTTGAACAACAGCTTCATTGGCACCTGACTTTAATAGTGATGCTTTTAGCTTTTCGGGAATAAAAGCCACGATATCTCCAGAATGTTTTACAATTTTCATCTTCTTTAAATTTATAAATTAAAGAGATTTTGGGCATCTTAAAGGTAAGGAAAATTGTCTGTTATTTGCTTAATTTCTGAAAATAAAAACCCGGAATAAACAATAACAATAAAAGAGGCTGGATTAAAAACCGACGAATATAAAACAAAGTCATTTTGCTTGTTTCTCCATATAATGAAAGAACGGTAAAGAAAACTACAATTAGAATTACAAAAAAAACAAAGTACAATACCGAAGCAAATTTGGCAAGACCAAAATCCTTAAAAGCGATATAAATGATTGCAATTGAAACTATTGTATTCAACCAATACCGAAAAAATAATCCTATAAAAAGTTTCCATTTATCAAATATCGGCAAAGGAAAATTCACATAATCCGATTTAAAATACGAAAGTAGTGGGTCGTAAAACAAGCTGTTTTCAAAAATTCTAATCATTGCTAATACGGCCACTAAAAGTAGTATTCCTATAAATTGAGTTTTATGATTAAGCAGTTTTTTTAGCATATAACGAAAATTTATTGACCCAAATTACCCACAAAATAAAAACAGTTCCATAAATTACTAGAGGAAATAAAATATCATGTAAGATTACATTGGCAGAAGGAAAATTATAAAAAGCAATCATGAGTAGCGCGATTCTGGTAATATTCAGAATATGAATAATAATACTTCCTGCGATTATGTACAAAATGGTGTGCTTTAATTTTCCAGTAAAAGCAATTACAAAAGAAATAAAAAGTATGATTACACTTAGTGCATTGCAGCCTTCCACGATTCTTGAAATGTATTTTCCGTTATAAAAAAACTTGTAGCACGGTTGCTGTGGATGCGGTTCAATGTGCGCCTCTTTGTTAAAAAACAGAAGTGTTTGTTCTACTTGCTCCGAAACCAATTTTGTAAAACCATCTACTTCATGCGCTTTGGTATCAAATTGATTTAAATAATATTGATAGGCAAATGTCAAAACTAGGTAAGTCAGGGCGAATTTCCCTAGGAAAAGTAAAAACGGTTTGTATTGAGTCCAGTACTTATTCAAAATTATTTTTTTAACAAATTTATATAAAAATAGACAAGAACAATTAAATACTTTTGTAAAAATAAAAATTATGACTTTTGACGAATTAAAACCTTTGGTAATTGAGCTAGTTTCTAATAAAATGGCTTCCCGAGATGAGAAACTAAAGCAAATCTGTGAATTACTTGAAGAGAATATTGCCTATTACAATTGGGTTGGATTTTATTTTCGTAACGGCAACAAAGAAGAATTAATTCTTGGCCCTTATGTTGGAGCCCCTACAGACCACACCGTTATTCCATTTGGAAAAGGAATTTGTGGACAAGTAGCGGTTTCTAATCAAAATTTTGTGGTGCCTGATGTTCAAGCGCAAGACAATTATATCGCCTGCAGTTTTACTGTAAAGTCAGAAATTGTGGTTCCGCTATTTGTAAATGGAGAAAATATTGGTCAAATTGATATTGATTCCAATGTATTAGATCCCTTTACTGCAGCAGACGAACGCTTTTTAGAATTTGTAAACAGCGAAATAGCTATGTTGTTTTAAAAGTTAGAAAACAATTCTTTTACATTAATACCTTGTTTCTGATTTATCTTTCTTACTTTTGTCTAATGTTTATTAAAATAAATTAAACAAAATAATTCTATATTGTTCCAAGCGTGTACCATAAAAATAAGGGCTTAAACAATAAACAATAAAATTATTAAAGTAAATTAGTGATAAAATTAATTTCGAAAATGAAAAAGGATAAGCCCGATAATGTAGTGTTTTCAGACGAAAAAGGATATAATGCAAGTCTATTGCCTTATTCTACAAGCGTAGGTGCACCCGTAATTAAAACAGATGATGTTGTGGCTTGGAAAAGCAGAGGCATTCATAATGTGAATAAAGAGTTTGAAAACAAGTTCAATGAATTGAAACTGCAGTACCAAAAATTGATCGAAGAATTCGAGTGGAATGATTTAGTTTACAATGCTAAATTTTCATTTGAACCCGTTATTGGCGAAATCTATCATTTGTATACCGGAACTGATGGTGTTAATTTTTTATCGTTAATTTCTCCACAAGAATGGAATAAAGAACACATTGCCACGTTCAAACTGAATAGCGATAAAAAATGGCTGCTTTTAAATCATAAAGACGCCATATTTTCGTAGTCAAGAATTAGAAATTCTTATAAGTCTTTTTGAATAAAAATTTAAAGATTGTATTTAACCAAAGACTTCAAGACATCCTTTTCTGATTGTATTTCATTACCAAAATAATCTGTTTTGAGAAACTTCTAATCAAAACAAATTCCAAAATAATCGACATCAAAAAAAAATAATTCAATATTATGGGAACGTTTTTAAAAGCCAATTGGGAAAATATCATCATGGCCAATTACGAAATTGACCCTGCAATTTTAACTCCATTTTTGCCAAAAGGGGTCAGTTTAGACTTATACAAGGGAAAAGCCTATGTGAGTTTGGTTGGATTCATGTTCAAAAAAACCAAGTTATTTAATGTTCCAATTCCATTATTAGGTACTTTCGAAGAAATTAATCTGCGCTTTTATGTACAACGTAATGAGGACGGAATTACCAAACGTGGCGTGGTATTTATAAATGAAACCATCCCATATAGAATTGTCGCTTGGGTAGCCAATAAGTTATACAAGGAACATTATAACGTGGTTCCTACAAAACATTCTATTACCGAGGAATCCGACTCCAAAAAAATTAAATTCGATTGGTTATTGAATAAAAAGTGGAATAGTATTTATGTAGAAGCGTCGAACAAGTCGCAAAGTATGAAAAAGGATACTTTAGAAAAATTCATTTACGAACATTATTTTGGCTACACTAAAATTGACGAAAACAATACAGAAGAATACCGATTGCAACATCCGAGTTGGAAAATTAACACCGTTATTGATACTAAAATTGATTGTGATTTCAAAGCAATGTATGGCGAAACTTTTTCAATTTTAAATGAAACAAAACCAGAAGCGGTATTTATTGCCGAAGGATCTTCTGTAAAAATAGAATGGAAAAGAGTCCGATTGAACATTGCAAATTAAAATCTATTTTCAACAAAAATAATAAATTATAAAATGTCAAAAACCTTACGATTGATTCTTGGCGATCAATTAAACAGCAATCATTCTTGGTTTTCTAAAGTAGATTCATCAGTGATTTATGTGATGATGGAAGTTCGCACCGAAACTGATTATGCCAAACATCATATTCAAAAAGTGGTTGGATTCTTTTCGGCGATGCGTTCCTTTGCAGAATCCTTGAAATCGGCAAAACACGATGTAATTTATATTGGTTTAAACGATAAAAACAACTTACAATCATTTGATAAAAATATTGAAAACTTAATTTCAGAACATCAAATTACCCATTTCGAATACCAATTTCCTGATGAATACCGATTGGATAAAATACTAAAAGATTGCTGCGAAAAACTGACTATTGAAAGTATGGTAGTTGATTCGGAGCATTTTTATTCAAGTCGAAACGAACTTGGTGAATTTTTCGAAGGTAAAAAAACATTCTTAATGGAAAGCTTCTATCGAAATATGCGAAAAAAGCACGATGTTTTAATGGAAAAGGATAAGCCCTTAACTGGAAAATGGAATTATGATGAAGACAATCGGAAGAAATTACCCAAAAATCATAAGCCAATAACGCCTTT
>CALPQA020000076.1 GCA_943325595.2 Auritidibacter sp. Marseille-P8566 | reverse complement strand
TTGTGTTGTAGCAAAGGTTTCAATGAAACTGGATTACAACCTCCTAAATTAATCTCTTCCAGGCTTTCTAATGTAAATAGTGTGTCAATAGAATTTATATTTGAAGAGTTCAAGTTTAAATGAGTTAAATTCTTCAGGTATGCTAAACTACTTATGTCTTCTAAATTTAAACAACCAAAATCAACTTCTTTTAGGTTTTTACAATACTTGAGAAAATCAAGATTTCCATCAAATTTTATTAAGCATGGATAGAAGTAAGTTAATTTTTCTAACTCTTCAAGCTCAAAAACAGTATTTATAGATGTGCCAAGTTTTCTTTCAATTTGATACAACGTTGTTGCACAAAAAGGATCTTCATAACTAATGGCATCTATAACTTCATTAATCTTGATGATATCATAGCCATTGTTAATCCAATGTAAATGTTGAGCAAGTAAATGTCTGGTATTTGTTGATAGTTGCAATATTTTAAGTTTAGGAGTTTGTAATCAATTATTAGTAATCTTATTGTTTTTTACGCTGAATTGGAGTAAACCATTACTAAAAATCAATGAAAATCATTGTTAACTCCTACATTGATAAAGCATTTTTTTCATTTGATACTTTTTGAGAGTTATTATGAGTTCTTTTGCCTTAGTTTTATTAGGATTTAACTCCAATGTCTTTTCAAAGTCAGCAATTGAATTTTCTAAATCATTTAAACAACCTCTTGAATAACCTCTTTTAAAGTAATAATTATCTTTTAGGTCGTTAATTTCAATTGCTTTTGTAAAATCATTATTTGCACTGGAATAAATTTTTAGTTGCATTAAAACATTTCCTCTTCTATAATAATACAAATCATTTTGAGGGTTAATATTTATAGCTTGATTAAGATTCATCAAAGCTCCATTATAGTCTTTCATTTTGTACAAAATTTCAGCTCTCACATCATAAACAAACTCTGCTTTTGGGAATAGTTTACAAGCTTCATTTAAATAATGTAGTGCACCTTCAATATCCTTAATTTGGAGTTTAAGATTAGCTAAAACCAAATAATAACTGGGTTGATTATCAAAAGAACTTAGATGTTTTTCAAATTTTTCAATCTTTTTTCTAACTTCAACTTCTTCTAATTTTTTCTTTAAGTCTATTGAAGTAGCCATTAATTTTTCTTTTTGGCAGTCTGTTGGTTTCAAAATAAGTAGTTTAAATTAATAATGTTTTTAAGTAGTCGGAATAGGGGAAATAAACCTTAATGGACATTTTTTTTCTTGTGTTTCAATTGTATTCGTGTATAAGCCTTTTCAAAGTCTAAAAATTCTTTAAAATCACTAAGTTCAATTTTTATTCCTAATTCTTTGCACACAATAATCTTATTTCCTTCAATTTTATCATCAAACCATTCAAAATGTAAGCAATAAAAATGTTCAACTACCTCTGATAACTTTTCATGCTCCAAAAGCCATCCTATCACTTTTTCATCATTTTCTTGGTCTAAGAGTCTGAATCTGTTGTTGGCTTCAATTATTAGAGACTCTTGGTCAAGAAAACCAACTAAAGTTTTAAATTCATTAAAAGCCCATATTATCTCTGGCATCAAGAAATCATTATAAGGTTGTTGAGCTATTGTTTTATAGTGGGTTTCGTACCAAGCTACATATTCCTCCTTTTTTGGGATATAGTTTGATTTTTTGGTTATTTCATGAAGGATTCTGAGATATGGATTGGTAATTATTGACATTTATTTTTTTTTACCAAATGTATTTGTAAATTGATTACCAGGCATAATCAATAATATTAAATTGTAAATTATAATTACTCCAAAAAGTACATTCCATCCTCTTAAAATAATTGTCATCAAGAAATCCCATTTAGTTAATAAACCTGATAAGTATGTACCAAATGGAATTAAAAAAATGATTGAATACCATCCAGAAAAATTAAAATCATGAAGTCTTCTAACATTTGTTTTTACTGAAAAAAATAGATAAATTATCATGAAAATAATTTTAAAAACCAAACAAGATTCACTTTGAAGTGATTTCCAAAATGGATAACTAATCAAATTTAAAGCTAATGTTTCGCCTAAAAAATCCCTTCTTGAAATCCTACCATTAAAATTAAATAGTAGATTATAAAAGGAAAAAAAAACATTCTTCTTAATTTCTTTCAAAGTGAAAAACTTAAGTATTTTATTGGATTTACATTTATCAAACAAAAAATTTATCTTGGTTTTTAAATTGGTTTTCCTTTCACCATCATAAAACACAAAAAACATGAATCCAGAAACTAATGCAAATGTTAGTGTTGCAAGTTTATAATTAAAAGCTTCTTTGACAAATGTATAATTATCATCACTGGAAACTTCATACCCTTTGTATAAAAATATTTCAGTAAAAAATAGAAACCCAAAAATAATTGCAATTAAAAATCCAATAAATATAGATTTTAGTAGTTTTTGATTTAAATCATGTATTATAAAATTAGATTTTTTAATATTATTTGATTTCATTTCAAAACTTGTATTAGATTCTTGAAGAGAAATTTTAAAGGTATTATCAATAAATAATTGGCACATATCATATTCTAACCCATTTGATGAATTTAATCTTGCTTCAGGCTTTGTTAGCATTAGATTATCAATGTCTGGGTTGGTCTCAAGCTTCTCTAGTGTTTCTAGAGTAGCACCAACACAAAGGAGTTTTCCTTCCATGTTTTTAACCCAGCCATTTGCCCACAATGTTCCATCAACAGAGGCTTTATCATTGTTTCTGAATTCAATAGTAGAATTCGTTGAAATACCAGCTAATAATTCTTTTAAAGTTGCCATAATTCTAATTTAAACCTAAATAATAGTTGCCTTTAAGTTATCTTCCAATAACAATCCGAATTATAACAGCAACTACCTTCATAGCGAAGAATAACAAAACAAACACTCCAATTGCTATGATATAATCTAAAATATCTGAAGGCTTTATTATTCTATATGTTAACCAAAACGCAACAGAGAGTGATATTATCCTCCAATAAACATCACGCCTTTCAGCTGCCTGTTCACTTTTCTTTAATTCTGGACTATTTTCTACTCTCTTACGATGTGCTTCTTCTAGCTTCTTTGAGACTTCTTCTTTCCTCTTCGCCCCTAACTCACTAGCTCTCTCTGATAAATATATTTTTCTACCATTGCTATCATACTTCCACCCTTTTTCGATTTTTTCCCCAGTGATTGGACAAAAACCTCTATTTACAAGTCCCAACGAATCCAAGTAGGAATATGCAGGTTGACTTTGAGCCACGCTTTGCATAAAAATAAAACCTTCTATATCGGCATTTAGTTTGTCATTCCAATAATCCATACTAAATGTTCCTTCCAGTTCTAATGCTGAAAGAATGTCATTTTGCCAATTATTTGGATTTTGTTTTGAGTTATTAATAATATCTTTTGATGTACTAACAGGTAAATTATCAACCTTATTTAATTCATTTAATGATAATTCTCTATTTTTTTTATGGTGGTCTATATTTTCAGGGTCTAATTTGATTAATAGATCAAAAAAAGCTGTTGATTCTTCATAATTTTTTAAATGTCCGTTTGCTATTGCTATACCTTGTATAGCACTAACACTCTCGGGACAAAGTTTATAAATGTCTAAATAAATATTTTTTGCAATTTGAAAAGAATCTTGATCAAGATGCTTTGTTCCTAATTTACTTAATTCGTTAATTCCTCTTGGATTTGATTCAATAATTTTTTTAGCTAATGTTAAAGACAAATTATCTTTATTTTTAATTTTATAAATTTCATATAAATAAATATTAACCTCATAAAAATCAACATTTATTTCTATTACTTTATTGAAATCTGTTTCTGCTTCATCATAATTTTTTAGAGAAAAATAAGTTAAGCCCCTAAATAAATAAAATTTAAAGTCATCTTTCATTACATTAATAGACTCGTTAAAATCTATTAAAGCTTTTTCAAATTCACTTGTATAATAATTCGCTGTAGCCCTATAGAAATAAGCTAGTGAAAAAGAACAACCTATCAAATTATTTTCATTAATTGCTTTTGTGAAATATTGAATGCTTTCTTTGTATTGTTGGTTTTTTATAGCTTCAGCTCCTATATTATAATTTTCAAATATCATATATTAATCTTTTTTAACATCATCATTCTTTATTAAATAAGCTCCCGCTATAGCCATTAAGCCAAAGTAAATAGGTGTCAGGTTTCCAGCTACATCACTACTAAATACAGTTTTATTGTATAATATTATATAATAACGTCCTATACCAATTAAAGCTGGACTTAATAAAATATACCATATAATTTTAATTATTGCTTTTTCATTTATAGCCATAGCTTTTACTTTTTAAGTATTAGGTTAATCTTTTCACTCTTTTTTCATGTTTAGCTACAGCATCCTGTAAGGCTATATTTATTACATTTTTGTAATAGTTGTCATAAATGATAACCACATTAAACAAAAATAGAACAAAATTTGAGTTATCAAATACTACAACTCAAAATAGTTCAATGTCAGACGATTCTTTTCAAATTAATGTTGGAAAACACATCCAGAAACTCCTTTAGTTAAAATATATTTCAGCTAGAATTGTAAGGCAAAAATAGAATTTGTGTGTATTAGGAATTGAGTGTTGCAAATTTGCAAGTACAAATTAATTATAAATCAATACCTCTTTTCTCTAAATGGTAAGACAAAGAGTTAATGTTGTTTGACATTTCGTTATTTGCATTCATATGGTGTGTAGTTTCCTCTTTGGTAAAAGTTGTATATTTTTCAAGCATATTCCAATAATGGTTATCAAACAAAAACCGGAATTTTGCAAGACACTTGAAATCTAATGTCTTTATTTTTAAAACATCAACTTTAAAATAGGCATTATCTTCAAGGTTTTCAAAATCAATTTCTTCAAATAAGAACAGTAACATTACAAGATCCTCACCTGTTTTTTCATATTTAACTAGCCATTTTAACAATTTTGGTTCATTATTCTTTCCAATGGTTTGAAATTCTTCTAAAGCTTCTTTTACAAAATCATCTGATTGCAAATAATGCTTCAGTTCTTCAATTCTACTATAGAGCCAATAGAATTTGTCAAATCCAGCATAGTTAAATGCTTGTAGGTTTAATGATTCTTTTAAAATGGAAAATTTTTCCAACCACACTAAATACACTTCTTTACCAATAACTGTGTTTTGGAACTGAATCAGTTCATCATATGCCAATTTGCATTTTTGACTTTTAATCAAAAAATCAATACTTGGTTTAAAGTCTGCCCTCTCATCATTCATTATATCAATCCCTATCAAACTTTCTTTTTTGACAGTCATGTCATTAGTTTTAAAATCACTGCAATGATAAATGTCTTTTATATTATTCTCCAATTCATCAAAAATTAGGTCAATGTGTTTCTTTGACTTATTGCCTACAAATGAATATCCTTTACAACATTTGTTAGGACATTCATTAAAATTGCAAAATCCTTTATGTGATAATAAAAAAGTGTCACCATTCTCCTTTAGTTCTGAAAATGCTACATTTATTTTTTCAAGAAATACTTCTTTTGTTGCATTTTGATAGGTTTTGTTATTGTCCAACAAAACAGCAAGCATATCCCAATCCATTTTTTGGAAACTCTCAATTATTAATTCGTTTTTATCATTTATCATTTTAAATTAATGCTGTAATTATGTGGTGCAAAGGTTTCGGAGCTAGGCAATATATAGAATTAAAGAAGCCTAAAATTTTGGAAGAACACTTATTTTTTAAGTACCATTCTTGGACTCTCCTGCATGTAATAGTAGTAGTTGGGGTATAATTAGTTGTATTAGATATTGTGTTAATCGGTTGGTTTCAAATCATCAACTTCACTTTCTATATATTCTAGTTCTTTTTTGATGTTTTTATTATTAAAAAAACAATCAATTTTATTAAAAATTAAATAAGCAGATTTTTCGTTTACAAATTGCTTTTTAATAATACTATTTATAAAATCTAATTTGTGTGTATTATCCTCAAAATATATTTTAGGAAATGTGTCAATTTCTTCTAATGAGTTTCTTTTTTTATTAAACACAAATCCTATATAAGTTTTATAATATTCTCTCAAAACAATTGCTACCGTGTCTTTTGGAATATTTGTTTCAAAAGATACAGAATGATTGACATACTGATAATCTTTATTAGCCTCAATTTCGTTTTCCTGTTTCCATTTTAAATTCTCTGCTTTTCGTTTTTCTTCTTTATCATTAGAAAAGTAACTGCAGCTGTTCAATAAAAATATAATTGAAGTTAGTGTGATTATTTTTAGGTGATTTTTCATTTTAATTTGTTTTAGGTAGAATTTAACTTGTCAATTTATTGTCCTTGCATTTATTTGCCAATGCAAAAAGTCCAAAAAACACAGCCGAAATAATATTTATAGGTTTCCAAATTGCTTTATCAAGATGGATAACAATAATAGGATTGTACAAAATCATTATTAAAACAAATGCAATAAACCATTTGCTTCTCTTATTTTCAAATAAATCATAAGCTATAATTCCTGCTACAATTGTAATTGCAATTCGTAAAAACTGATAATAACCATAAGGCATTGTTGCAGTAGCTATTAAAAGCAATAAACAGGCTATAATTAAGGGAGTTTTCATTTTTTATATTGTTTTAGATGCTAAATTTTAGTGAATTTATCCAAATTTATTTTTAGATTTTGAACCAGGTATAGATATAAGTAAAATATTAAAAAGAGGAACTATTCCAACAAACAAGAATATTGAAGCTAAACCAAAATCTGTAGATACGTAATTTTTGAAAATTAATGAAGTTACCAATGATACTTCTAAAACAAAGGGTATTAAACAAATCCAACCAGATAAATTCATATCGTGAAGTCTTTTGATTTTTGTTTTTATTCCGAAATTTAAAAGAATTAGTAAAATTAAAAAAATAGAACTAAACACAGAAGCTGGTTCTTCATTGGGCTTACTCATTATTTTATCTATAATCACATAAAATATGAAAGAAAATAATACTGTACTCCAAAAAAAATCTGTTCTATTAATTCTCCCATCGTAACTGAAAAACCTTTCTATCCAATATTCTTTATCCTCAATTTCTTTCTCAACTTTACTTTCTTCCACATGAATAATTTTGTTACTTTCTCCTACAGAATAAAAGTCTTGGTATTTTTTTTTAACACTTTTAAAAGCCAAAGAGGTTTTAGTTTTTTGTAACTGATTTTTAAAATTTTCTAAGCTATTATTCATATTTTGATTTCATTTAATTGTCTTAAAACGATTTTTAAATTTGTTTAAACTAATTTTGATTTCTTCATCTGTTTTAAACAATAAAGAATATATTCCTAAGCCTAATATCAAAAGCATTACACTTAAAAAAGTTGTGTATTCAATTAGGTATCCAAAAACATAAATTTCATAATATTTTAAAGGATAATTTCTATCAACATAAAGTAATTGAATTGAACCATCATCATAATAACTGTCTTTTATTAAGTAGCCAATGATAATCCCTATAACACTTATTAAAATTATTGTTACCGGTATTTTTTTATTTTCTATTTTTTCCATTTTTAAATTATTTAATTATTTGAGCAAAATTTTAAAAAAGTTCATTACAGACAGCCTAATAATTCAACTTTGTTTTTGGT
>CALPQA020000075.1 GCA_943325595.2 Auritidibacter sp. Marseille-P8566 | reverse complement strand
TTATATTATTTCAAATTTAAACAAAAAAAACATTCAAAAAACCCGCCAATTTAAATTAAGCAGTTTTAAGCATAAAAAAGACTAAAAATAACCTAACATTTAACAAGTTGGTTTTTGTTTAATAGCAATATTTGTAATAGAAATTATTCGGACAGTTGTTTTATAGTTTTAAAGAATTAAAAATATTTATTAATTATCTAAAAGTAGAAAAGATAAAAAAATTTGAGTGCCGACAATCAATAATTCTTCATAAAATGTTAAATCAACTTAAGTTTTTATTTTTTTTTATTATTCTAGTTATATTATTTTCTTGTAAATCGAAGAAAATTATTGAGGAAGATGTTAAAAATGATACTAATTATATTCCATATTTTTTAAAAGTATATGAGGCAGATAGTTTATACATAATAAAAGATTATAAAAAAAGCTATAAAATTTTGGACAGTCTTTTTAAAAAATACAAACCGCTCCAATTGGCAAATTATTATGAAGTAAATAATTATTATAAATTGAAAATAATCTTAAATAAAAAAATAAACATTTTAGATTTTTCTGAATTAATAAGTAAATATCGATTAACAGACCTTGCATTAAAAAATGATTCCGTTTTTAAAATCATTTATTTAAAAGAAAAAAAATACCTTGATGAAAATTATATTTTATTAAGAAAAAAATATTTAAGTACCGTTAAAATTGATTTAAGAAATGAGCTGAAAAAAATGGCTGTTGAGGATCAATTTTACAGAAAAAAAGAATATGAAGAAAATATTAAAAAACAAAATGAAATTGATTCACTAAATTCCAAAAGATTACTAGAGATTTTCAGAGATTATGGCTACCCAAATGAAAAAATTATTGGAGAATTTAATCTAGATAGCGTTCATGTAGATATTGGGACAATGTTATTACATACAAAAGATTTTAATAGGATAAATATTTTTTTACCCAAAGTACTTGAATTTATAAAAAAAGGAATGGCTCCGCCTAGAGCTTACGCTACAATGTTTGATCAATATAATTTGTATCATGGACAGCAACAATATTATGGCTCTTATACAAATCCAACTACAATAAAAATAAAAGAGCTTAACAAAAGAAGAAAGCAAATTGGAATGCCTAGTTATACTTATGAGAAATGGAAATTTAACAAACTATATCCCAATGAAGAATATTAATTAAAAATAATAAATATGAGAAAGTTAGAGAATTTTAAGAAAGAAAAAACAAATTTATTATCTGATTTTGATATGCATAATATCAATGGCGGATTGGCAATGTCAACATCTAGATATACTTGCTGGACACAAACCAGTAGTTCTGGTTGTTGTGATTCAAGATGTGAAAAAACTCGTGATTATGACGATGGAACTGTAGTTACTGAAACATATGAAGTAGATAATAATTGTTAATTTAAAAAATAAATAAAATGAAAAAATTAGTTAGTTTAAAAAAATTTGAACAAAAAAATTCTAATTGCACAATAAGTGATAAAAATTCAAGAAATGTTTTTGGAGGAAAATCTTCAGAAACTAACAATTGGTGTCAAACATTAGATGATACTTGTGTTAACAACAGGTCTGATCTCCATCATGTTAAATCAATTGACGGCATAGTTGTTTTTGATCACGTTTGCAACATAGAAGAATGTTAAAAATCAATTTATGATATTAATTTTAACAGAAGAAGCTGATTATTCATCTTGTATGGTGATTGATTGGCTTCTTTTTTACAAAATCAATTTCATTAGAGTTAATGAAACGGATATTTTGACAGTTGATTTTATTTTAAATGACATTAAAATAAAATCAGAGTCAAATTTTTTTTTATTATCTAATATTAGAGGAATCTGGTATAGAAGAGGTTTTTTAAATCTTAAATTAAAACTGACTAATGATGTTGATTTAGATCGATTTAGGATGCAAGAATTTAAAAAAATTAAAGAGTATCTATATTATAAATTATCTTTATTACCAAATATAAACAGATATACTAATTCTGATGTAAATAAATTAATTGTTTCTGATTATGCAAGAAATTTTGGACTTAAGACTCCTGAAGAATTCATTATTAACAATATTGTATATATTAATAATTTGAATAAAAACACATTAGCCACAAAATCAATAACAGGAAGTACAATTTTTGATTACGACAATCATTTTGTAATCGGTTATACTGAGTTATTAAAAAATATTATACTTCCTGAAAATGATTTTTTCCCTACATTAATTCAAAATTATATTCGAAAAAAATATGAATTAAGAATATTCTATCTTCATGGAATATTTTATTCAATGGCAATTTTTTCTCAAATAGATAACACGACAAAAGTAGATTTCAGAAACTATAATCGAAAAAATCCTAATAGAAATGTTCCATTTGAACTTCCATGTGAAGTAATAGAAAAACTAACTTCTCTTATGAATAAATTAAAATTAAATTCTGGATCCATTGATATGATAGTCACACCAGAAAATGATTTTGTCTTTCTTGAAGTCAACCCAATAGGACAATATGGAATGGTATCAAATCCATGTAACTACAATCTAAACAAAAAAATTGCTGATTTTTATAAAAATTTAAACTTATGAACAAACAAGATATAAAGCATTTATTTAAAACCAATAAAAATGAACTGCCTTTAGTGCTTCATAAGATTGAAGTTAAAGAAAAAAAAGTTGAAATATCTGGAAAGATTATTGAAGTTCCAATATACAACACTAAATTATTTTCTGTCGATTTTTTTTATAAATTAATTACTCGTATATAAAATGGAATATTTCAAACTTTTCGCAAATTGTATAATGGTAAAAGGCTTTAAAAGAAGTATTATTACGGATTTACAAAAAAACAAATTGCATCTTGTTCCAAATGATTTAGAAGAAATAATCAGCAAATCAACTTATTCAAAAATTGATCAAATTTATACTGAATATGGTGTTGAAAACCAAACAGTAATCCATGAATATTTTCAAAATTTAATTGATTTGGAGTTAGGTTTTTTTTGTTCAGAAACCGAGCTAAATTTCTTCCCAACCCTTAATCTTGATTTTAATCTACCTTTTAAAATATCCAATTCGATAATAGAAAATATTTATGAAATAGATGTCTATAAGAATATTTTACACCAATTGGAAAGTTTGGGTTGTCAATATATTGAAATAGTATTTTATGATTTAATAGAAAATTCTGATTTAGAGAAAATTTTAAATTTGTTTTTTTATAGTTCAATTAAACATATTGGGTTATATATTAAATTTGATTCAACTAAAAACAAAAAATATATTAAAACATTGACTTCAAAAAAGTTAAGGTTAACAAAAATTATAATTCATTCTTCCGAAGTAGAAAAGGCATTATCTGTAAAAGATTACAACCTAAACAATATTTTATATACAAAGGCAAAGATTGAGTCATTCAATTTTTGCGGAGCTGTAAAAAAAGAATATTTCGCAGTTGGAATGTATCATTTTACTGAATCACAACGTCATAATACGTGTCTAAACTTAAAACTATCTATCGATAAAAATGGCAATATAAAAAACTGCCCTTCAATGCTTGAAAGTTTCGGAAATATTAAAGATACAACACTAGAAGAAGCATTAAATAATCCAAATTTCAAAAAGTATTGGAACATAAATAAAGATCAAATTGAGGTTTGTAAAGATTGTGAATTTAGACACGTATGTACAGATTGTCGCGCTTATATGGAAGACCCCGAAAATCAATATTCTAAGCCTCTAAAATGCGGCTACAATCCATACACCAATGAATGGTCGGAGTGGAGTACAAATCCACTAAAACAAAAAGCTATAAAGTTTTATGGCATGCAAGATTTAATAAAAAAAAATGAGTAAAAAGTTTCCATTCTATAAACAACCCGACTCCAAAGACTGTGGTCCAAATTGCCTTAAAATTATTGCGAAACATTATGGCAAATCCATAAAAATAGAAAACTTACGTAACCTTGCTGAAACTACTAGAGAGGGGAGTAATTTATTGAATATTTCTGATGCTGCCGAGAAAATTGGTTTTCGTTCATTGGGTGTAAAATTAAATGTAAACCAACTGGAGGAAGCTCCATTACCTTGCATTTTGCATTGGAATTCGAATCACTATGTTGTACTCTACAAAATAAAAAAAGGAGTTTATTTTATTTCCGACCCTGCTTTTGGGTTATTAGAATACAACGAACAAGAATTCCTTAAATTTTGGATTGGAAATAATGCCGACGAAACAACTGAAGAAGGTATAGCATTGTTATTAGAACGCACTCCAAAATTTTATCAAGCAGGATTTGAAAGTGAAGAAAATAAGGGTTTTGGCTTTGGTCTACTTTTTCAATATATTTTTCCCTACAAATCATTTGTAATTCAGCTAATTATTGGATTGTTGGCAGGAAGTTTACTACAACTTATTTTTCCCTTTCTTACCCAAAGTATTGTAGATGTCGGGATACAAAATCAAAATATACATTTTATATATTTAATTCTTTTTGCGCAAATATTTTTGTTTTTTGGCAAAACCGCTTTAGAGTTAATTAGAAGTTGGATATTGTTGCATCTTTCTACACGAATAAATATTTCCCTGATTTCAGATTTTTTTATAAAATTAATGAATCTTCCTATTTCTTTCTTTGATGTGCGAATGACTGGCGATATTATGCAACGCATCAATGACCACCATCGCATTGAGAGAATACTTACTACATCATCGTTAAATGTTCTATTTTCATTGATTAATATGTTGATAATGGGCGGTGTTTTAGCTTATTATAATTTGAAAATATTTGCAGTTTTTTTTGCAGGCAGTTTTTTATACTTTTTATGGGTTGTATTATTTTTAAAGCGAAGAGAAAAACTAGACTACAAACTTTTTTCTGAAGTAAGTCAAGAGCAAAGTAAAGTAATAGAACTGATTAATGGAATGCAAGAAATAAAACTCCACAATGCCGAAAAACAAAAACGTTGGGGTTGGGAATTTATTCAAGCTAGATTGTTTAAAGTTTCTATGAAAGGTTTAGTTTTAGAACAAACACAAAATATAGGGTCTAATTTTATTAATGAACTAAAAAATATAATCATTATTTTTTTGTCTGCAAAACTGGTAATAGATGGTCAAATAACTTTAGGAATGATGATGGCAATAAGCAGTATTGTAGGTAGCTTGAATGGCCCCATTTTACAATTGATAAATTTTATTCGTGAGGCTCAAGATGCTAAAATATCATTAGCCCGTTTATCAGAAATTCACGAGAAAGAAGATGAAACGCAACAAGAAGAATCACAAACTCATAAAATACCAAAGGAGGCGAAAATTATTATAAAAGATTTAAGTTTTAGGTATATTGGCTCTGACATTAATATATTAGAAAATCTAAATTTAACAATTCCAGCTAATAAAATAACAGCTATTGTCGGCACAAGTGGTAGTGGAAAAACTACTTTGATGAAATTGTTATTGAAGTTTTATGAGCCTAACTTTGGAGAAATTGGACTTATACCTATATCTGATGAGATTCCTCCTAACGTCGGAATGACGAATTTGCGGAATATTGCACAAAAAACTTGGAGGTCGCACGTTGGAACTGTGATGCAGGAGGGGTATATTTTTAATGATACCATTGCCAATAATATAGCTATTGGGGTTGATATTATTGATAAAAAGCGATTGGTCTATGCTGCCGATGTGGCAAATATTGCAACTTTTATTCAAGATTATCCATTAGGTTATAATACTAAAATTGGAATGGAAGGTGTAGGAATGAGTACCGGACAAAAACAACGTTTACTAATTGCAAGGGCGGTTTATAAAAATCCTGGAATGCTTTTTTTTGACGAAGCTACTTCTGCACTTGATGCAAATAATGAAAAGGAAATTATGCGAAAATTGGATGTTTTCTTTAAAAACAAAACCGTAGTGGTTATTGCCCATCGATTGAGTACCGTTATGAATGCTGATCAAATAGTAGTTCTCGAAAAAGGAAAAATAGTTGAAATTGGCAATCATAAAGAGTTGGTTAAATTGAAAGGTATTTATTATGAATTGGTAAGGAATCAGTTGCAATTGGGAAGTTAAAAGCCTCCTAATCCCCAAAGGGGCAATTTAGCAACAAATAAATAATGAGATTAGTAAAGATAAAATGCTAGAGGATATAGAAATAGAATTAAGAAGTGAGGAAGTACAAGAAATATTGACACGAGTACCCCATTGGATGATTCGTTGGGGTTCTATTGTGGTTTTGTTAATCTTATTATCGCTGTTTTTTGTGTCATGGTTAGTTAAATATCCAGATATTATAACTACTAAAATAATCATTACAACCAACATACCCCCAGAAAAACTAGTGGCCAAAGTATCCGGTAAAATAGAAGCAATATTAGTAAACGACCAAATACTTGTTTCAAAAAACACCCCTCTTGCGGTTATTGAAAATTCAGCCAATTATAATGATGCTTTTTTATTAAAAAGTATTGTAGATACTATCAATATTGATAAAAACAAGTTTCCGTTTGATAAATTAAAATCGGCTCAATTAGGAGAAATAGAAAGTTTCTATGCTGTTTTTCAAAAAGAAAGTATTGCAGACGAATTAAATACCAATTTAAAACCCTATCAAGTAGAAGGGATAGCACAAAGCTACGAAGCTATTCAATTAAAGGAACGATTGAGTTTGTTAGAATCTCAAAAAAGTAATAATCAAAGTGAATTAGTGTTACAAAAAAGTGATTTAGATAGATACGATGGTCTATTTAAAAAAGGCATTGTTGCAGCTCAAGAAATAGAAAAACATAAACTAACCTATTTGCAAGTAGAACGAAATTATAAGGGTTTGTTAAGTTCGATTTCTCAATTAAAATCTTCCTTAAACGAACTTAACAAAAATAGTAAAACAACGCAAATAAATGAAAATAAAGAAAATGTAACCGTAGAGAGAAATGTAATTCAAGCTTTTTATCAACTTAAAAAAGCGATAAAAGATTGGGAATTGAATTATGTTTTACGCTCGTCAATAAATGGGAAAGTTAGTTTTTTGCAACTTTGGTCAGCAAATCAAACTGTAAACTCTGGAGATAATGTGTTTGCTATAATCCCAACAAATGAAAGTGGTTATATTGGTAAAGTAAAAGCGCCAGCACAAAATTCAGGTAAAATAAAAGTCGGACAAAATGTTAATATTCGGTTAGCAAATTATCCTGACCGTGAATTTGGAATTATAAAAGGTGTAATAAAAGCAATTTCCTTAACACCAGACAAAGAAGGGAATTTGTTAATTAATGTTTCAATGCAAAATGGTTTAGAAACTTCTTATAAAAAACATATCGTTTTTCAGCAAGAAATGAGCGGAAGCGCCGATATTGTTACAGAAGATTTACGTTTAATAGAACGATTATTGTATCAATTTAGAGATATCTTTAAAAGATAGTTCGTATTTCCTTAATTTTTTTACATCTCCACAATCAATTAAAATCAGTTAAACGAACTGCATTTAAAATTAGATAGTGTGTAATTCATCGATGAAATGTGCTCGAAAACGTTGAATATCAATATTTTTGCAAAAAAAATACCTACAAATGATTTTCGTATTACAATAAAGTTTACATTTGTCTCATTATAAATTATTATTATTTTTACAATGCGTACAGGTACAGTTAAATTTTTCAATGAATCAAAAGGTTACGGATTCATT
>CALPQA020000074.1 GCA_943325595.2 Auritidibacter sp. Marseille-P8566 | reverse complement strand
CTCTGTCTATTTTTCCTACCAAGCCGGTTAATACTTTTCCAGGACCCACTTCTGTAAACAAAGTAGCACCATCTTTTATCATTTGCTGCACCGATTGCGTCCATTTTACTGGAGCAGTCAATTGAATAATTAAGTTTTTCTTAATCTCCGAAGGATCAGAAACCGCACTTGCCGTTACGTTTTGATACACAGGACAAATTGGCGTTGAGAAAGTAGTTGCCTCAATTGCAGCCGCTAATTCTTCTCTTGCAGGCTCCATCATTGGCGAGTGAAATCCTCCTCCAACTGGCAATAACAACGCTCTTTTTGCTCCGGCAGCTTTCATCGCTTCACACGCTTTTTCAACCGCTGAAAATTCTCCCGAAATTACCAATTGCCCAGGACAGTTATAATTGGCAGCCACAACAATTCCATCAATTGTAGCACAAACGTCTTCTACGATTTTATCTTCCAATCCCAAAACGGCTGCCATAGTCGAAGGTTTTATTTCGCAGGCTTTTTGCATTGCCAAAGCACGTTGCGAAACCAATCGCAATCCGTCTTCAAACGACAAAGTTCCATTGGCAACCAAAGCCGAAAACTCTCCCAAGGAATGTCCCGCCACCATTTCTGGTTTGAAATCTTCCAGTGTTTTGGCCAAAATAACCGAATGTAAAAAAACAGCTGGTTGCGTTACTTTGGTTTCTTTCAACTCCTCAGCAGTTCCTTCAAACATGATATCGGTGATGCGAAAACCCAAAATTCCGTTTGCTTTTTCAAATAATTCTTTGGCTAAAGCCGAGTTTTCATACAAGTCTTTGCCCATTCCTGTGAATTGTGCGCCCTGACCCGGGAATATATATGCTTTCATATTTTTTATATTTAATTAACTTAATTTGGAATGCAAAAATAGTATTTTTTTGGAGCAAACCAATCCCTTTTCATAAAGAACAATTTGTCCCGCTGTCCACTATAGTCTTGCTCCGTTCCTCCGCAAGAGCTGCCGTTCCCATCGGGGCTATGGAGTTCGTTTAGATTTTACAACACCGATTTTCAATTCCTGCTACTGATGCACTTTTACCAAATTTGCAGCAGCTTTTGCACGTTCAACAATTTCCTCAATTGGAGTTTCCAAATCATCATAAACCAAGGCAACGCCCATTCTTCGATACGGACGAGAAGTTGGTTTTCCAAAGAGTCTGAAATCGGTTTTTGGTAAAGCAGCAATTTTTTCAATTCCAGAATAGGTTGGATTTGTACTGTTTTCCGAAGCCAATATCACAGCGCTTGCTCCTGCCCTTTCTAATTTTATTTCGAAAATAGGCAAGCTCAAAATCGCGCGCAAATGCAATTCAAATTCATTGAAGTTTTGCGTCCCTGCAAGTGTTACCATTCCCGTATCATGTGGTCTTGGCGATAATTCCGAAAAATAAACGCCATCGTCAGCAAGGAAAAATTCAACAACAAAAAGTCCCGCGCCACCCAAAGCTTCTGTGACTTTTTCGGCCATATCTTGTGCTTCATATAAAGCTGCATCGGAAATTCGAGCTGGTTGCCAACTTTCTTGATAATCACCACGCTCTTGTCGGTGCCCAATTGGCGCACAAAAAAGCGTCGGATTATTATTTTGAACCACCGTCAACAAAGTGATTTCTGAATTGAATTTTACGAAAGCTTCTACAATAACTTCTACCACATCACCTCGGGAACCTTCAACGGCATAATTCCAAGCTTTTTCAATATCCGAAGTTGACTTTATTGTTGATTGTCCTTTTCCAGAAGACGACATTAAGGGTTTTACAACACACGGAATTCCAACTTCTTGAACTGCTTTTTCCAGTTCTTCAGCCGAATTCGCATACCGGTAATTGGCTGTTTTCAATCCTAATTCCTTGGCAGCCAAATCACGAATTGCTTTTCTATTCATGGTGAAATTTGCTGCTTTAGCTGAGGGAACTACCGTAATTCCTTGTTTTTCGTAGTCATAAAAACGTTCGGTTCTAATGGCTTCAATCTCGGGAACAATAAAATCGGGTTGGTGTTTGGCAACAATTCGGTCTAATTCAGTGCCATCAAGCATGTTGATGACTTCAAAATCATGGGCGACTTGCATGGCGGGTGCATTTTCATAATTGTCGACAGCGATAACGGTTTGACCGATGCGTTGTGCAGCAATTACAAATTCTTTTCCTAATTCGCCAGAACCTAAAAGTAGTATTTTCATAAATTTATTTTGTTAGGGACAACTTTGTGAGTTGTATGCACTATTTTTTTGCGTGAGGGATTGAGGCGATATCCTCGCAGTACAACGAAGAGATAAAGCTGAAAGCCCGACCCTTGTGGTCACGCCCAACCGAGCTTGAAAAGGTGAAGCAAATTTAATGAAAAAACCGATTACTTTTAAAGCAAAGTCATCGGTTTAATTAGTTAGTCTTCCTCAATTTCAAATTCGGCATCTTTTTCCCAAATTTCCATTTCACAAGGTTTGCAATTGAATTTTAGTTTGTATTCTAACTCGCCTTGCTTTAACACCAATGGTTCTTTTACTTTGGTTTCCATAGTGTCTTTATGGTATTTTGGACATTTTTCCAATTCGTATTTGATGCAATATTTAGTGGTCATTACACGCGATTTCCCCGGATCCCACTGCAATTCAAAGGCTTTTTCGATTTCAGTAACACCGTGTCTTTCATAGAATTTTCGGGCTAATTTATTGGAAACATTGTACATAAAATCCAATTTAGTTTCTGGATACGGATGTGTTGTTCTAACCAATTGGTGTTCCTCTCTCTTGTAATTTTGGAGACGGATTTCAGATAATTGTTCGTAAACCGTTCTTCGCATTTCATTGATTTTGGAAATAGGAAGGAACCAATTTTCTGAGAAAACAATGTTTATTTCGTCGGCATTGTAAGGCGTAAAACCCGTTTTTGCCAATTGAGTTTTTATGTTTTCTTCAATAGATTGATTGTTTTTTGTAGGCTCTTTGGCGTGTTCTAAATTCACCGTACTCACAGATCCATCTTCATCTGTTGCAATTAATTCAAACCCATTATCGGTTTCAGATAGCAATAAAGTAGTACTGATTTTGCGGATGGCGCTGTCTTCGCGTTCTACAATTTTGATAAAAGCCGCATCATTGTTGCGATAAATGAACGTTTCTGGAGCAATCTCTTTCAATACATTTGGATAAGCCAATCCGTTTTCGACTTTATTTACATAAATACCATCGGCTTCATTATTTTCGTTGATAAAACAAAGTCCATCGCCATTGTTTAGCAATTCGCCATTTTCAATTTCGTAAGCATTTCCAATAGTTCTAATCAGTTTGCCAATATATTGTCCTTTCGATTTTGGACTTTCCCAAGAACCAATCGACTGGTGTCTTTCGTTTACAAAGTAATCCGTGTAGCCGCGGTTGAAACTTTTGTTCAATGCCGAATCGAAAGTATAGGTGCATTTCCCAGAAGAAGCTTTGGTATAGTTGGCATTTCCATCCAAAAAAGCATCTAGTTTTTGTCTAAGAAAGGAAACATTATTTTTCACGTAGACAATATCTTTTAGGCGTCCTTCAATTTTGAAAGAGCAAATTCCGGCTTCTATTAAATTCGGTATTTGATCCGAAACATCAAAGTCTTTGATAGAAAGTAAGTGGCTGTTTTTGATTAAAGTATCGCCGTGACCATCGATTAAGTTGTATGGTAGACGACAATTTTGAGCACATGAACCTCGGTTGGCACTTCGTTCGCCATTGGCAACACTCATGTAGCAATTCCCACTAAAGGAAACGCACAACGCACCAGTTACAAAAAACTCTAACTCAACATCTGAAGCAGTGCTAATTTCTTTGATTTGGTGCAAATTTAATTCGCGAGCCAAAACTACCCGTTTCATACCAGCCTCTTTCAGAAACTTGATTTTGTCAGCATCTCGGTTATTGGCTTGAGTACTTGCGTGCAAAATGATAGGTGGCAAATCCATTTCCATAATTGCCATGTCCTGAACAATTAGTGCATCAACGCCAATATCGTACAATTCCCAAATCATCTTGCGACACGTTTCGAGTTCGTTATCGTAAAGAATGGTATTGATAACTACAAAAACTTGTGCGTGAAATAAATGGGCATATTGAACCAAAGCGGCCACATCTTCAATAGAATTAGTGGCATTGGAGCGGGCTCCAAATTGTGGTGCTCCTATATAAACTGCATCGGCTCCACTATTTATGGCTGCAATTCCATGAATTAAATCCTTAGCTGGCGCTAGTATTTCTATTTTCTTTTTCATCTGATGATGATTATTTTTTTATCCCTAAACCTATCTCGTTCGTGCATTCGCAAAAAAAGCACACAAAGTTGCTATAAATTATTCGGGATTTCTAATTCAAAACAGATTATTTTGAATTATTTAGAAAGAAAAAATGAAATTAGATAAATTCAAAAAAAAAAGTTTAGAGATAAAGTCAAACAACTTTATTCTCTAAACTATTTCAATTATTAGATTGGTTATTATTAAGCAACCGCTTCTTTAATTCTTCTTAAAGCTTCTGTCAATAAATCCTCACTTGTAGCATATGAAAAACGGATGCAATCTGGATTTCCAAAAGCGTCTCCTGTAACAGTTGCTACATTTGCATGTGCTAAAAGATACATTGAAAAATCATTGGCATCTTTAATAAAAGTTCCATTTAGTGTTTTTCCGAAGAACGAAGAAACATCTGGAAAAACATAAAAAGCACCTTCTGGAACATTGATTTTTATACCTGGAATTTCTTTTAATAAACCTACAACCAAATCTCTTCGGCTATGGAAAGCATCTACCATGTGTTTCAAAACTGACGGATCAGCATCAACTGCAGTTATAGTAGCACGTTGCGCAATACTATTGGCCCCGCTTGTTACTTGTCCTTGAATTTTTGTACATGCTTTTGCGATAAATTCTGGACCTCCAATATATCCTATTCTCCAACCTGTCATTGCAAATGCTTTTGCAACACCATTTACGGTTATCGTTTTATCGAACATTCCTGGAATAGATCCAATACTGCAAAAAGTTCCTGAGAAATTAATGTGCTCATATATTTCATCTGCAACAACATAAACGTTTGGATATTTCTCCAATACTTTTGCTAAGGCAGTTAATTCTTCTCTGTTGTACACAGAACCACTTGGATTACAAGGAGAACTGAACCACATCATTTTTGTTTTTGGCGTTAAGGCTGCTTCCAATTGTGCAGGTGTAATTTTAAAATCACTTTCAATTGATGTTGGAACCTCAACAGGAACTCCACCCGAAAGTTTGATTATTTCAAAATAGCTAACCCAATATGGTGCTGGTAAGATTACCTCATCACCATCGTTTAACATTACCTGTGCGATGTTATATAGCGATTGTTTTGCACCTGTAGAAACTACGATTTGAGAAGGTTTATACTCTAAATCGTTATCTCTTTTGAATTTTCTACAAATGGCTTCTTTTAATTCTTGATACCCTTCAACTGGAGAATAGGTGCTGTAATTTTCGTCGATGGCTTTTTTTGCCGCTTCTTTAATAAAGTCAGGTGTATTAAAGTCGGGTTCTCCCAAACTTAAACTGATAATATCTTTTCCTTGTGCTTTTAGCTCTCTTGCCAATGCCGCCATTGCCAATGTTTGTGATGTCGATAAATTATTTATCCTATCCGAAAGTGGGTTCATTATTTAAGTGTTGTAGTTAATTATGTTGATGTGTTATTTAAAATTAAGCCGAAAGTTCAGGTTTCATTCCTAGGTCTTTCAAATGTTTGAAATGAGCAATTACTGCTGTTCTCATAGATTGGTATTCATAGTAAGGAAGATTAGCCTCTTGCGCTGATTCTTTTACAAATTTTGCAATTTTACCATAATGAATATGGCTAATATGTGGAAATAAGTGGTGTTCAATTTGATGATTTAAACCTCCAGTATACCAGTTAACAATAAAGCTTTTTGGCGCAAAATTTACTGTTGTAAATAATTGGTGAATTGCCCATGTGTGTTCCATTTCTCCTTCTTCATTTGGATGCGGATTATTGGTATCATCGGTAATGTGTGCCAATTGAAAAACAACACTTAAAATCAAACCTGCTGTGTAGTGCATGATGAAAAATCCTATTAACACTTTCCACCAAGAGATTCCCAATACCATTGGAATTACAATCCAAACCGCAAAATAAATGATTTTTGTGATTACTAACGTGGTCCAAAGAAATTTGGTGCTTTTAGGTTCTCCATAAGATAATTTTCTTTTTAGATATTGGCTCATTTGTTTAAAATCGGTTGTTAAAGACCAATTAAACGTTAATAAACCATATAAGAAAATAGAATAGTAATGTTGAAATTTGTGGAAATTATACCATTTTGCTTCTTTGGTAAATCGGATTACGCGACCAGCGTCTAAATCTTCATCATGACCAGGGATATTGGTATAAGTATGGTGCAAAACATTGTGTTGCACTTGCCAATTGTATACGTTTCCAGCCAAAATATAGATGGTTCCGCCCATGAATTTGTTAATCCAATTTTTATTAGAGTACGAACCGTGATTCCCATCGTGCATTACGTTCATTCCGATTCCAGCCATACCAATTCCGATAACCACGGAAAGGAGCATAAATAGCCAAAAAGGCATTGCTGTTAAGGTAATAATTAAAAAATAAGGAGCTAAAAATACCGTAAAAAGAATAGCTGTTTTCAAATACAATTTCCAGTTTCCAGTTTTTTGTATGTTGTTTTCTTTGAAGTAATTGTTAACTTTAGAGTTCAAGGTTCTGAAAAATTTCAGATCATCTTGTTTTGCAAAAGTAGGTGTGTTGTTATTCATAATGTGTCAATAAGTTACAAATGTAATTATTATAAAATTTAATATACAAAAATCAGGCTAAAATTTTAGTTTCAAAGTATTACTTTTGTTAAAAATTATACAATGGAATTTATCCTAAAATATTTCCCTGATTTAACTGACGTTCAGAAAAATCAATTTCAGCAATTGGAAGCGTTGTACCAAGATT
Source organism: Auritidibacter sp. Marseille-P8566 (assembly GCA_943325595.2). The sequence goes on along the minus strand of CALPQA020000074.1, from coordinate 805 downwards.
GGAATTCAAAAATCAATGTAATTTCTCGCAAAGACATTGATGAATTGTATGTAAAACACGTTTTGCATTCTTTGGCTATTGCCAAAATTCAAAAATTTGAACCTGGTACCTATGTATTGGATGTGGGTACAGGTGGTGGTTTTCCTGGTATTCCATTGGCAATTCTTTTTCCAGAAACACGGTTTTATTTGATAGATGTTATTCTGAAAAAGATTAATGTGGTAAAAGCTGTTGCCGAAGCATTAGACCTTAAAAATGTCAAAGCCGAACAAATGCGTGCTGAAAATGTAAAAGGCGATTTTGATTTCATTGTAAGTCGTGCGGTTACCAACATGCCCGATTTTGTTTCTTGGATAAAAGACAAAATCAAGAAACAGCAAAAACACGAACTTAAAAATGGGATTTTATACCTTAAAGGAGGCGATTTAACCGAAGAATTGGCTGCTTTTCCCAACGCAAAAGAATACAATATTGCCGAATTTTTTGAGGGCGAATTCTTTGAAACTAAAAAGGTAGTTCATTTGCCTTTGAAATATAAGTCGTAAAGTCGTAAAATCGAAAGTCATAAAGTTGAAACTCGAAAGTTGTGATGTAGAAATTAACTGAATAAAAAAGCCGAATCTATAGTTAGATTCGGCTTTTTTCCTTTGACTTTAAGACTTAATTATTCTCCCAAAAACGGGTATCTGTAATCTTCAGGTGTAATGAACGTTTCTTTGATGGTTCGTGGTGAAGCCCAACGTAATAAATTCAATGCTGAACCTGCTTTATCATTTGTTCCAGAAGCTCTTGCACCTCCAAAAGG
>CALPQA020000073.1 GCA_943325595.2 Auritidibacter sp. Marseille-P8566 | reverse complement strand
CCATAGGTTTCTAAATTTTCAAATTTACCTAGGTTTCCAACAAATTTCAATCGTACGTTTTCTAAGCTACCATTTCTGTGTTTTGCAATAATAAATTCGGCTTGACCTTGTGTTGGCGAACTTCCTTCATCATCCCATTCGTCTAATTTATAATATTCAGGACGGTAAATAAACGAAACAATATCGGCATCTTGCTCAATTGCACCAGATTCCCTAAGGTCAGAAAGTAGTGGGCGTTTGTGTCCTGGTCTAGTTTCTACAGCACGTGACAACTGTGATAATGCAATTACAGGCACACCCAATTCTTTAGCTAAAGCTTTTAAGTTTCTAGAAATTGTTGAGATTTCTTGTTCTCTATTTCCCGAACCTTTTCCATTACTACCGCCGGCGGTCATCAATTGTAAATAATCGACAATGATTAATTTAATGCCATGTTGCGATGCCAAACGTCTTGATTTTGCACGCAAATCAAAAATGGATAGGGAAGGAGTGTCGTCTATAAAAAGGGGCGCTTTTTCTAAATTTTTAACCTTGATACTCAATTGTTCCCATTCGTGTTTTTCTAATTTTCCAGTTCTTAATTTTTCAGAAGACAAACCTGTTTCAGATGAAATTAATCTGGTAATTAATTGTACGGAAGACATCTCCAAAGAAAATAACGCTACAGGATGACCAAAATCAATAGCTACATTTCGAGCCATAGAAAGTACAAAAGCAGTTTTACCCATACCAGGACGCGCTGCAATGATAATTAAATCACTAGGTTGCCATCCAGAAGTTACTTTGTCAAGGCTGTCGAATCCGGTTGCAATTCCGCTTAAACCTTCTTTTCCAGCAATTTCTTCGATTCTTTTCTTAGCTTGAATTACCAAACTTTGTGCTGTTTCAGAACTTCGTTTAATATTTCCTTGTGTTACTTCGTATAATTTAGATTCGGCTTTGTCTAATAAATCAAAAACATCGGTTGATTCATCATACGATTCTTCGATGATTTCAGATGAAATCCGAATTAAACTACGTTGAATAAATTTCTGTAAAATAATTCTTGAGTGAAACTCAATATGTGCCGAAGAGGATATTTTTTGGGTAAGTTGAATCAAATAGAAATCACCTCCCGCCAACTCTAATTTGGCATTCTTTTTTAGCTGCGCAGAAACTGTTAACAAGTCAACAGGTTGAGAATCTGTGAACAACTGAAAAATCGCTTCAAAAATGTGTTTGTGAGCATCTTTGTAAAAGGCATCTGGTTGTAAAATATCAATAACTTCATCTACCCCTTTTTTATCAATCATCATGGCTCCTAGAACTGCTTCTTCGAGTTCCAGGGCTTGTGGAGGGAGTTTCCCTTTTTCTAAATTGATAATAGTAGTTTTGTCTACTTTTATGGGGTTGAGGTTTACGAATTTTTCCATGAAGCGAAAGTAACAAAAAAATAAAAAAGGTACCCCATGAGTTATTACAAATAATTGTTAATAACTAACTAAATTTTGTTTATAACCAAAAAAAAATCCGAAACCACAAGGCTTCGGATTTAACACTTATTTGTAAGAAATTACTCCTTAAACTCTCCCATCTTGCTGTATTTGTCCATTCTTTGGGCAACTAGCTCCGTTGTTGATAAGTCTTTTAGTTCGTTGTATCCTTTCAAGATGTATTGCTCTACCGTTTTGAAGGTAGTTTCCCTGTCATAGTGGGCTCCACCAAGTGGTTCAGGTATAATATCATCTACTAATTTTTGTTTTTTCATATCTGCAGAAGTCAATTTTAAAGCTTCGGCTGCTTGTTCTTTGTATTCCCAACTTTTCCAAAGGATAGAAGAACAAGATTCAGGAGAAATAACCGAATACCAAGTATTTTCTAGCATGAAAACACGGTCTCCAACGCCAATTCCTAAGGCACCTCCAGAAGCACCTTCACCAACAATTACAGTGATAATAGGTACTTTTAAACGAATCATTTCTATGATATTTCTTGCAATGGCTTCACCTTGTCCGCGTTCTTCAGCTTCTAAACCAGGATAGGCTCCGGGAGTATCAATTAAAGTTAAAACTGGGATTCCGAATTTCTCGGCCATTTTCATTAAACGCAACGCTTTTCTGTAGCCTTCAGGATTTGCCATTCCGAAGTTACGGAATTGTCTTGTTTTGGTATTGAATCCTTTTTGTTGACCAACAATCATAAACGATTGGCCGCCAATTTTTCCTAAACCACCAATCATTGCTTTGTCGTCTTTGAAATTACGATCACCAAACATTTCAAGGAAGGTATCTCCACACAAAGCCCTAACATGATCCATTGTGTAAGGACGACTTGGATGACGCGATAATTGTACGCGTTGCCAAGCGGTTAGGTTTTGATAGATTTGTCTTTTGGTTTCTTCTAGCTTTTTCTCAATTTGCTTGCAAGTAGTGGTAACATCGACATTGGACTCTTGACCGATGATTTCACATTTGTCTAATTGGTCTTCTAATTCTTTTATAGGAAGCTCAAAATCTAAATATTCCATAGGGTTTGTGCGTTTTAGTTTAATTTTAGTAGGCAAATATAGTTTTAAATTTAAAGATGAGAAAATTTAATGATTGTAAATTGATAATATTTAGTTGATGGTTGTTGGTTAATGGTTGATGGCAGGGAAGTGAATAGTCTGTGAAGACAGAAGGTTCTGGCATTTCGGAATATCTTAGCCCAGATGGCAATGGAAAGCCCGGAATTCAAAAAGGTATTGTTTCTTGACAAAAAGAGCGACCAAAGGAAGCTCCTTTTTTGGCTTAGAAAAAAAACTTTTTTGAATGAGGACTTGTAGTGTACAGCTGGATTTGCTTCTAATTAATAGCAAATAAAGTGTAAGATTGCTTATTTTTTTTGGGTTGAATGGTATTTTAGAACTCCGTTAAGAATTACCGTTGAAAGGATGATTAACGCGCCTATGTAGAAATTGAAACTCATTTTTTCGGTTTCTTCAAAGACAATTACGGCTAGAATAATTCCGTAAATTGGTTCGAGATTGATGGTGAGCATTACGGTGTAGGGACTTAGAAATTTCATGACTTTTACTGAGGCTATAAAAGCGTAGGCGGTGCAAAAGGTGCTCAAAATAATAAGGTACAACCAATCGGAATTAGAGACTTTAAAAAATGAAGTGTTGAAACTACCAGTACAATAAAGAAAAATGGAGAAAAAGAGTACGCCACCCAAAAGTTCATAGAAAGATATCACGGTAGGGTTGTATTCTTTGGCATATTTCCCGTTAATCATGGAGAATAAGGCGGATAAAAATGCGGAGGTTAGTGCTAAAAGTATTCCGTTTATAAAGTGTCCATCGATATTAAAGATGATATAAAGCCCAATAAATACGATTATTCCGAAAAATACTTCATACCAAATTACTTTTCGACCATAGAAAAGTGGCTCCATTAATGAGGCGAAAAATGCACCTGTTGACAAGCATGCTAAAGTGACTGAAATATTGGAAACTTTGATGGCTTTGAAAAAGGTAAACCAGTGAAATGCAATTACTAAACCTGCAAATAGAAAACCCAATAGTGTTTTTAGTGGCACCTTTATAGGTACTTTTTTGTACCAAATGTAGAGTAGTATAAAAAGTACTGCAAGCGACATTCGGTACCAAACCAAAGGCATCGCATCTAGTGAAATCAGTTTTCCAAGCACAGCTGTGAAACCCCATATAAAAACGATGAAGTGAAGGTGTAGGTAACTTTTTAGGTTATCGCTTAGCATTTCGCAAGAGATAAATGGCTAAAATACCAAACAATACATTGGGTAGCCAAACGGCAATAATAGGATTTATAGTAGATTTTTCTGCTAAAGCACCGAAAATTTTGTCAAAGAAAACAAAGGCAAAAGCAATTGCAATTCCTATAGCCAAATTAATTCCCATTCCGCCTCGACGTTTCATTGAAGACACGGCGAGTGCAATAATTGTTAGGATGAAAGCTGAAACGGGTAAGCTGTATTTTTTGTACAATACAACCAAATAAACGCTAATATTTGAAGAACCTCGCTTTTTTTCTTTGTCGATAAAATGGTACAAGTCAAGTAGGGGAAGGGTTTCTGCAACGTAAACTGTGGGTGTTAAATCTTCTAAATCGAAGCTAAAAACAGTGTCTTTTTTTTCGGCAACCTCGATTTTATCGCTAAGTGTTCCAACCGTTCTTTTGGTATAATCAAACAAAGTATAGTTTTTCTCTTTCGGATTCCACTTGATTCTGTTGGCTGTAATTTTGAATTCTAATTCGTCTTTTTTGAACTTTTCTAATGAAAAATTGAATGCCATTTTAGAAACATCATTGAAACTACCTACATAGATGTACTCGTCTTTGCTGATTTGTCGGAACACATCAGAATCATCGCGCATCAGTTCTTTTCCACCGGTTCTAAGATAGGTATATCTAAAATTATTGAAACCTTCACTCGCTCTTGGCAAAAGAAAAATCCCCATTAGCAAGGCTAAAACTGAAATTATTGACGCTCCTATAATATAGGGACGCATGAAACGTGTAAACGAAATTCCAGAGCTTAAAATCGCAATTATCTCTGTATTGTTAGCCAGTTTTGAAGTAAACCAAATAATAGAAAGAAATAAAAAGATTGGAAATAAAAGATTGGCAAAATAAATAGTAAAGTGAAAATAATACAACGCAATGGCTGATAACGGAATCTTGTTTTCAATCATTTTGTCCACTTTCTCCGAAACGTCAATGATAATTCCAATAGGAATAAACATCAGCAACATCACTGAAAAGGTGCTCAAATAGCGTTTTAATATGTACTTGTCTATTATTCTCATGCTGTTATTACAATCTCTGACTCATATTTTTAACCATCATTTCTTTCCAAACTCTGAAATCTCCTGCTAAGATATGCTTTCTTGCTTCACGAACCAACCACATATAAAATCCAAGATTATGAATCGTAGCGATTTGCTTTCCAAGATATTCATTTGCTGAAAAAAGATGTCTCAAATACGCCTTTGAATATTCGGTATCAACAAATGTAATTCCCATTTCGTCAACAGGCGAAAAATCGTCTGCCCACTTTTTGTTTTTTATATTAATTGTTCCGTTTGCCGTAAATAACATCCCATTTCTGGCATTTCTTGTTGGCATTACACAATCAAACATATCAATTCCCAAAGCGATATTTTCCAAAATATTAATTGGCGTTCCCACACCCATCAAATATCTAGGTTTGTCTTGAGGTAAAATTGCGGTAACAATTTCGGTCATTGCATACATTTCTTCGGCAGGTTCCCCAACCGATAGCCCTCCAATCGCATTTCCTTGTGCCCCAGCATTGGAAATATATTCTGCCGATTGCATGCGTAAATCTTTGTACGTACTTCCTTGAACAATTGGGAAAAATGTCTGGTCGTAACCATATTTTACTGGCACTTTTTCCAAGTGATTGATACAACGATCCAACCACCGGTGCGTCATGTGCATCGATCGTTGTGCATAGCGATAATCACAAGGATACGGCGTACATTCGTCAAAAGCCATGATGATATCGGCACCAATGGTTCTCTGAATTTCCATCACATTTTCGGGTGTAAAAAAGTGATACGAACCATCAATATGAGATTTGAATTTCACCCCTTCTTCCTTAATTTTTCTATTTGCAGAAAGCGAATACACTTGGTACCCACCAGAATCGGTCAAAATATTTCGATCCCAATTCATAAATTTATGTAAACCACCTGCTTTTTCAAGTATTTCGGTTTGTGGACGCAAATACAAATGATAGGTGTTTCCAAGTATAATATCGGGGTTGATTTCCTCTTTTAATTCCCTTTGGTGTACGCCTTTCACAGACGCAACAGTACCTACGGGCATAAAAATAGGTGTTTCAATAACTCCGTGATCTGTAGTAATAGTTCCTGCTCGGGCTTGTGATTGCGGATCAGTCTTTAATAAATCAAACTTCATATGGGCTTTTTTCAGTCCGCAAAGATAAGTGAATTGTAATTTATGAGTTCAGAAATCCAAAATAAATTAACACTTTTACAATTTAGAGGTTTTTTGGGGTTTGCTCTCGTTTAAAATGTTTTGGGGTAAGAACTAAAATCATGTTTAAACTCAATTATAAATGTAACAATTTTTTAAATTAATTAAATTAGCATTTTAAACTTAATTTTTATGTATCTAATGTTTAGGATCTCTATTATTAGTAAATTATATAAAAGCTTTGAATTATAAAGATATCGTTTTCGTAATTAATGATGATTTACCAATTAATAAAGACTTTTAATTATCATTTTCATCATTTTAATGCTAATAAAATAAACAATTAATCTATACATTACCACAACAAAAGTGTTATTGTTATATTTTTTTGAATAATATTAGGGATTTAAAAATAACTATTAATCAGTTTTTGTTGATGTTTTTTAATTAATTTTTATAATTAGCTATACTTTTTTTCATTGTATGTTTTTTGTAAAGGTGTTTTTTAATAAAATTGTCGAAGCTTATAGTATTTTTGAGAATGTAACTATGAAAATTTTTCTCAATAGGCTCATTTTTTTTTTTTTTTAATTTAAGCATTTTATTATGGTATAGATATACATATTTTATAATTTTTTAGGGTTCAGATTCTATTTATTGTCAGGCTGACACGATAACAATAGACAAGCGTATTTGCGGAATATAACTTAAAGCCAATCAGAGATATCGTTATTAATGACAAATAAAATTGTTATTATTCATTTTACCTACTATTCCTTTTCATACATAAACAATTTGTTGCTGTTTCAATTTGCATCAGTTATCTAATTGTATCTCTAGAAAAATAGAGAAGTCAATACATTTAAGGCTTTCTCTAATAATCCAAAAAAAAACAGATCAAATTCATTTATAGTAATATAGGTTTCTATCTATGTTTTTTTCTTGTGGTTTTATAAATTATCCATTAACAAAACCTAGATTACTGATATTGAATATTACGATTTGAAAAAAAATTTGGTTTCTATTAAAATAAGTTATAGAATTGAAGCCTAATGCTGTACAGTTTTTGATTTAAATATTTTTAGCAAGTTGAAAAAATAAAATACTCTTGATTCCAGAGAATAGGTGTTTAAATTAAAATTGCCAAAAAAAATAAAGTTTAGTTTGGTGTTAAATAAGTTGCTTTGTTTGTCATTTAAAATGTGACTTACAGGGCGGAGCCATAAAATAAATCAGAAGAATCCTATTTTAAGTGTTTTTATTTTAAATTAGTACTAATTAAAAAACATACAGATTTTATCTTAATTTACCTTAAAATCAGCAAAAATTCAATAATTAGTTCGCAGTGTTTAGTTAAAAAAAAATATATTTGTAATTGCTTTTTTGTTGGTTTACCACAAGATATATTATGATTTAAGTTTTGAAAATAAATAAATTATTAAAAAGAAATAAATGTTTGTAATTGCCTCCATAACTTATGCTATTTCTATTTTTATAGATATTTTCACATATCATTTAAAATTTCATATTCATGACAGTAAAAATTTAAGATACATTTTTTCTTTAATAAACATTTTTCAATATTCAGCAAGAGCATTCGTGTTGATTTATGCACCAATAATGGCTTATTATACAGAAACTGTAAAGGATATGAATTTAGTTTGGCAAACCACATTAATGTGTCATTTTTTTGTAATACTTTTTATTTTACCTTTATTTTCAAAGAAATTTTCATTAAAAATTTCAAAAAAAGTAATAGTATTGTTAAATATATTGTTTGGAAAATCTAAAAAAATAAGTTTTGAGAATTTAAAAATTAGCGAAGAAATTGAAAATAGTAAGGAAAAAAAAACGAAGAACTATTTTTTCTTTCTTATAACT
>CALPQA020000072.1 GCA_943325595.2 Auritidibacter sp. Marseille-P8566 | reverse complement strand
GTCATCGAAGCCGCAGTTTCGGCTGCTAAATTATCTAATTCTGACGTAGAAACTCCATCATAAAGCCCTTCTATTACTCGCATTGCTACTTTTACGGCATCAACTAAATCGTTCAAACCATAGCATAGTTTTTTAATTCTATCGGTAATTTTGTCGAACATTACTGGCTCTTTGTGGCCATCTCTTTTTACTACGTACATACTTTTTTGTTTTTAAAAACAGAAAATCCCTTCGCTGTTTTTCGTTATTTGTAATTTATGCTGAACTCGTTTCAGCATATTTTTTGGAGCTATTTCCAGCTATCCATTTCAATCTTTTTATTTTTTTAAAGAAAAAAAATAAAAAGGATTTCCATTACTATCTGGGCTAGGGCTTCAGATGTAATGATAAATTTTGAGTACTAATTACGATTTTAAACAAACCGCAACTCTATATGGTGTGTAATTTATATTTTAAAAAATATTTAAAACTATGCACTTTTAGTGCATCTCGCATAAATTTATAAAATGTTTTTTTGCCACAGATTCACAGATTTTTAAATCATTTCTAATCTGCGAATCTGTGGCTAATTTCACAGATTGGTAATTTACCTTTCAGGCTTTAGTCTGCCAATCCAACACAAGGACTTCAAGTCCATATAGGTTTATTTTCTAAAAATCAGCATCAAAGCTAATTTTTTGAGCTTGAGAATCCGTATTCATAACTCCCGATTTTTGATATTCAGCTACTTTCTTTTCGAAGAAATTGGTTTTTCCTTGAAGCGAAATCATATCCATAAAATCAAACGGGTTCGTAGTATTGTATTCTCTGTCGCAACCTAATTCAACTAACAATCTGTCGGCAACAAATTCTAAATACTGCGTCATTAAAGTGGCATTCATCCCAATTAAACTCACAGGAAGTGATTCTGTTATGAATTCTCTTTCAATTTTTAAGGCATCCACAATAATCTCACGAATTCTATCTTTCGGAACTTTATTCACCAAGTGGTGGTTGTGCAAATGCACCGCAAAATCACAGTGAACTCCTTCATCACGAGAAATTAATTCGTTTGAAAAAGTTAGTCCTGGCATTAAACCACGTTTTTTCAACCAATAAATAGAACAAAAAGCCCCAGAAAAGAAAATCCCTTCTACAGCTGCAAATGCAATCAATCGTTCAGCGAAAGAATCCGATTCAATCCATTTCAAAGCCCAATCCGCTTTTTTCTTAATCGCAGGAAAAACATCTAAAGCATTGAATAATTCGTCTTTTTCGGCTTCATCTTTTACATACGTATCAATCAAAAGCGAATAGGTTTCGCTATGAATATTTTCCATCATAATTTGAAAACCATAGAAAAATTTCGCTTCTGCATATTGCACTTCGTTCACAAAGTTTTCCGCTAAGTTTTCATTTACTATACCATCAGAAGCGGCAAAAAACGCTAAAATATGCTTTACAAAATAACGTTCTTCGTCAGAAAGTTTGTTGTTCCAATCGTTTAAATCTTGCGACAAATCAATTTCTTCAGCAGTCCAAAAACTAGCCTCCATTTTCTTGTACCATTCCCATATATCATGGTGCTTGATAGGAAAAATCACAAAGCGATTTTTGTTTTCTTGTAAAATTGGTTCTACTGACGACATATTGTGTTGAGGTTTATGAAATTATATAAAAAGATTTTTTTAAAATCTGAATTACAAAGATTGTGAATTATTGCGGTTAAAAAAAGCCAAACTTATTCACAATTGGCAATAGTTTTTAACAATATGAAAAAGCGATTCAAATTTTTAAACAAAAATTTAAAATACTGTAAATCAGTTAATTGAAAATTAATTAAAAGTCTTAAGTGCCGTAAAATATAAGGATTTTATTTGTGGGAAACTGAATAAAAAAAAGATTTTTTTTGAGTGTTTATTTTTTTATTTCTTGGGCTACTTTTTCAAGTTCCATGTACCAATCTTCACCAAATCGACGAACGAGTGCTTCTTTTACAAATTTGTAAACTGGAACTTCTAATTCTTTACCCAACGAACAGGCATCATCACAAATATCCCATTTATCATAATTCACGGCGGCAAATTCGGTAAAATCTTTTACCCGAATCGGATATAAATGACATGAAACAGGTTTTTTCCAATCAATTATTCCTTGGTTATAGGCTTGTTCAATTCCGCAAAGGGCCGTTTTTCCGTCAAAGATTACATAGGCGCAATCTTTTTCGTCAATTAAAGGCGTTTCTAGGTCGCCGTCGGTTCCTTTTACCCAAGTCCCTTGTGCTTCAATTGCAGCAATTCCCTCTTTTCTTAAAAAAGGTTTGACTTTTGGATAAATGGATTCCATAATTAGTGTTTCTTCTTGAAGTAAAGGCGCTCCTGCGTCGCCGTCTACACAACATGCGCCTTTACAAGCAGACAAATTGCACACAAATTCCTTTTCTAAAATGTCTTCCGAGACGATGGTTTTTCCTATTTGAAACATTTTGCAAAGGTAAAGAATGTTTTAAAAAATTTGCTAATAAATAACGCATTATTAATAGTCTATTTCCTTTTGGTGGTTTAAATTTCTTTACTTTTGTACCGATAAATAATACGATATGGAATTTGATTTTAAAGAGATTGCAACGGTAGGAATGGTGCTTTTTGCAGTAATTGATATTGTTGGAACAATTCCAATTGTCGTTGATTTGAGAGCAAAACACGGTCATATCGAATCCGAAAAAGCGTCAATTGTAGCAGGATTAATCATGATTATTTTTCTGTTTGTTGGTGAAGAATTACTGAAATTAATAGGAATTGACGTGCATTCATTTGCTGTGGCGGGTTCATTTGTATTGTTTTTCCTAGCATTAGAAATGATTTTAGGGATTCGTATTTATCGTGACGAAGAAGCAAGTTCAGCGTCAATCGTGCCTATTGCCTTTCCATTAATTGCGGGTGCGGGAACCATGACAACGTTACTTTCTTTGAAAGCACAATTTGCAACAGAAAACATTGTAACGGCAATAATTCTGAATATAATTTTGGTTTATGGCGTTCTAAAATCTTCGGCTAAAATCGAAAGAATGTTGGGGAAAAACGGCTTGGGAGTCATCAGAAAAACCTTTGGAGTGGTACTTTTAGCTATCGCTGTTAAATTATTTGCCGGTAATGTTAAAGGTTTATTCATGTAAACCATATTTTTATTATTTTTACCTAAAATTACAAAACAAAAATGAAAATTTTCACTTCAGTATTAGTTGTTTTAGCCCTCGCTCTAATCGTTTTTAACATCACATTACTTGACTTTCATCATCTTTTTGACGGCAAAAGTTCGGTGGCTCTCATCGGAATTGCAGCTTCAATTTGTGCTGTTTTAATTCTTTTAATTTTTAGAATGTCTAAAAAAATTGAAGAACGAACCAAAGAACAATAAGCATGTTTGATGTACTAATTATTGGTGGAGGTGTGGCAGGAATGTCTTGCGCACTTATTTTGGGTTCTGCCCACAAAAAACCTTTTATGTCCGATAAAAAAATCGGAATTATTACACATCAAAAAACATCTTCGCTTCAAGAAGCCTTATTTAATAATGCCTACGGAATTGCCCCAGGAACTTTGGGTGCTGATTTACTTCGAGAAAGCATCGAACAGTTATCGGAATTGTATCCTCACATTACCCAAATAGATTCGGAAAAAGTGCTCCGTATTGAAGGTGAATTTCCCAATTTTACGGTTGTTACCAACAAAAATTCATACAAAACAAAAAATTGTGTTGTTGCCATTGGATATTCTAACACTTTTGACATTGAAGGATTAATGGAATTTGTGGAAACACATAAAAAAGCTACTCCCGAGAAACAACGCATTCAACTTAGAAACGCTGACCATAAAGTTGCCGAAGGAATTTATGTTGCTGGAACATTAGCGGGTTGGAGAAGTCAATTGTCAATCGCTGCAGGAAGTGGCGCTGCTGTTGCAACCGATATTTTAACGCTTTGGAATAACGGAATCCAAACGCAAAGTCACGATAAAATCTAAAAGAGTTACTGTTTTAAACTGATGACTTTTTTAATCATTGCGTCTTCTTTAAGGATAATCTCATAATATTTTTGCTCCCCAAACAACTGTCTTGCAAATTCTGCAATCAAATATCTTTTTACCAAATTTTTATCTTTTTCTAACTTCAAAACCAGCCCATTTTTGGATAAATAACGTCTGAAATTATTGAAATACAAATCCGTTTTTTCTATTCTTGATAATAATTGCTCGAATTTTAAGTCTTGATATTCTTTTCTGTTTTTATCCAATTCTTCAAAAACATAGTAACTCACAGGTACTGATTGCATTAAATAACCAACGCCTTCGTCACCGTGTTCTGCCTCTAACGGTACAAAAACATCGGGAACAATTCCACCACCACCATAAACCGTTTTTCCTTTTGGAGTTTTAAATTTAAGTGTGTTATCGACTTTTATGCTGTCTTTTTTGTACAATTCGCCATTTAATAAGCGTTTGTCGAATTCCTTGAAATAATCTTCATTTCCGTTTTTATAGGATTTTTGAATCGAGCGACCTGTTGGGGTATAATATCTCGCAATCGTTAATCGTACCGCCGAACCATCTTCAAAATCCATCTCTCTTTGCACCAGCCCTTTCCCAAATGAACGCCTTCCAATAATAGTTCCCCTGTCATTATCCTGAATTGCTCCTGCTAGAATCTCACTTGCCGATGCTGAATTTTCATTGATTAAAATAAAGAGGTTGCCTGTTTCAAAATTACCTCCGCTCGTGGCAAATGTCTTGTCGATTTTGCCCTTTTTATTTTTTGTAAAAACAATTAATTGCTTGTCTTTTAACAATTCATCCGCAATTTCAATGGCTTTTTCCATATAACCGCCTCCGTTATCTCGAACATCAATTACTAGTGATTTTGCACCTTGTTTTTTTAATCGAAGTAAACCTGTTTTAAATTCTTCGTAGGTAGTTTCTGCAAATCGATTGATTTTTATATACCCAAAAGTCGGATTTAACATAACGGCTGCGTCCACACTTTTTATGGCAACAACATCGCGGGCTACTTTGATTTGTAATTTTTTCTTTAGGCTTTTACGATAAATAGTCAGTGTCACTTCGGAACCTTTTTCGCCTTTTAATTTAGAGTATAAACTGTCACTTATGAGTTTTCGGCCAAATAATTTTTCTTTATTGGCATATAAAATTCGGTCTCCCGACTGAATCCCCGCTTTCTCTGAAGGACCGTCTTCTATACTCTTAACAATTGTTACGGTATCATTTAGCATGTAAAAATTGACACCAATTCCTACAAAATCCCCTTTCATGCTTTCGGCAATTTGACTTTGCTGACTTGGGGGTACATAAACCGAGTGCGGGTCTAATTTTTCTAGAATATTGGTAACGGCTAAATCAACAATAGAATCTGTATTTACATCATCAACATATTCATTGTCGATAAAATTAATCAATCGGTTGAGTTTATCCCTATGGTTATTGGAAGACGAAAGGTTGCCTTGTGAAGGAAAATTTAATAGGGCACCGAGAAGAATTCCAAATGCCAAAGTTGCAAAAAAGAGTATTGGAAAATATTTTGGATTGGGTTTCATTTATTGTTCTAAAACTAGAATTTGCTCGACTTCAACACCTGCTTTTATTAGGAATTGTATTCCCGAATCATCACGATAGCCGTTTTGATACACCACTCTTTTTATTCCCGATTGGTGAATTAATTTGCTGCATTCTTTGCATGGCGAAAGGGTAATATATAAGGTAGCACCCTCACAAGTTTGAGTAGAACGTGCTACTTTGAGTATTGCATTTGCCTCAGCATGAAGCACAAACCACTGCGTTAAACCGGCTTCGTCTTCACAGCAATTTTCAAATCCGGATGGCGTACCGTTGTAACCGTCTGAAATTATCATTTTGTCACGAACTATAATTGCGCCCACTTGTCTTCGTTTGCAATAGGAAAGTTGCCCCCATTCGGAAGCAATTCGGAGATAGGCTTTGTCGTATTTATGTAATTTTTTCTTTTCCATTTTCTTATCTAATCCAAATTTTACTTTCAATGATCATTGGCAATACAACTCCAATCACAAATGATGCCATTACTAATGTCCAATCTCGTTTTGAAAACCTAAATAGTGTTTGAACACAATAGGATGCTATTAATGCAACTAAAACTACAATTATTTGTGAGGCCTCAATTCCTGTTGCAAATTCTAAAAGCGGTAATAATTTATCTGAAGCAGTTCCGCCAAGAATAGATTTAAAATAAGTTGCAAAACCCAATCCGTGAACAATTCCAAAAAACAAGGTGATGAATCCAATGATGCTTATACTATCGTTTTTGGATGATTTTCCAACTGTAAAAAGATGAAAAAGTGCCGTTATCAATATGGTAATTGGAATTAAAAATTCAATCAAGTTTACTTTTACAACAACAACGCCATAAACTGAAAGCAGTAAAGCTATTGTATGTCCGATTGTAAATAGGGAAATCAAAATTAAAACGCGTTTCCAATCTTTAAATGCGTAAGGAACGGTTAGTGCAATTAAAAACAAAACGTGATCGTAAGCGTTTATATTTAAAACGTGGCGCATTCCTATTTCAAAATAAATCCAAAATTCCGACATGGTTACTGTGTTTGACAATTAGTGCGAGTCAAACTTACGAATTATTTTGAAAATAGTTGGAATAGATTCTATTAAAAGGTAATTAAAATTGCTTTGTTTTTTTTAATATTTCTAAATAAATTTTAAGAAAAATAGCGCAAAAAAACATAAAATTATCCTTAAATTTGAGTAACACTAAAAACCAAAACATATGTCTTTTTCCGATTTATTTGATAATGAATTTAAGAGCAGAAATAAAGGTCATTTTTCTGCCATTGTAAGAGTGGCTATTGCCGATGGTCAAATGAGCCCTGAAGAAAAATTATTCTTGGATAAATTGGCGCAAAAACTAGAAATTTCTCCAATCGAATATGAAGAAATTCTTGAAAACCCAATGAAATATCCTATTAATCCGCCTTATTTATATACGCAAAGATTAGAACGCTTATATGATTTGTCAAGAATGGTTTTTGCCGATCACATTTTAGGACAAAGGCAGAAAAACATTTTGATGAAATTTGCAGTTGCCTTAGGATTTACCCCTAGCAATGTGGTTTATATTGTAGATAAAGCGTTGTCGTTATTAATCCAAAATGTTGATTTAGATACGTTTGTTTTTGAAATGCAACACATGAATAAATAGAATTTCGACTAATTTTATAAAAAAATCACCGTTAAGAATTAAGGATGTACTTAATTTCTTAACGGTGATTTCTGTTTTTTGAAAAGCGATGTATTTAGTATTTGCTCAATTTTGCTTTGTGCATAAATTCTTCTGCTTTTTCTACCATATTTAGGCTTCCACAGAAAAAAGGAACGCGTTCGTGCAATTCTGTTGGTAGAATTTCCATGATTCTTCCAAAACCGTCAGAAGCTTTTGCGCCTGCTTGTTCCGCTATGAAAGCCATTGGATTGCATTCATATAACAATCGCAATTTTCCTTTCGGTGCTTTTGAACTCGTTGGATAAATATAAATTCCCCCTTTAATCATATTTCTATGAAAATCAGAAACCAAACTTCCGATATATCTTGATGTATAAGGTCTGTCGCCTTCTTCAGTTTGGCAATATTTGATATAATCTTTAACGCCTTGCGGAAAATGAACATAATTTCCTTCATTTATAGAGTAAATAGTTCCGTCTTCAGAGAATTTCATATTGGGATGTGAAAGGTAAAAAGTTCCAATGGCAGGGTTCAAAGTAAACCCATTTACGCCATCTCCAGTAGTATAAACCAACATAGTTGACGTTCCGTAAATTAC
>CALPQA020000071.1 GCA_943325595.2 Auritidibacter sp. Marseille-P8566 | reverse complement strand
ACATACAATTTTTTTAAATCGACTTCCTTATCTTTCAAAAAAGTATTGTTGCGAAAACAAGCTTCTAAATCGGATTTTCCAATCATAACGATTGGCACATCGTGACCAAAAACCTTAAAAATTTCTTGTTTGATAACAAAACTAACTTTGGCAGCGCTTTCTTCATCAGTATCAATAAATACATTCCCTGATTGAATGTAGGTTTCCACATTTTGAAACCCAATCTTTTCTAAAGTAGTTTTCAAAGCTTCCATTTTTATCATATTATGCCCTGAAACATTGATGCCACGAAGAAGTGCGAGATGAGTTGTCATTATCTATCTTATTTATTTATGTTTCAAAGATATTGTGTTTGTGCTACATTTCACAACAATAATTCAAATAGTTCATGGCTCGCATTTTTAAATTTCCAAACAAAAAACTATCTTCGCAAGATGCAAAATAATTTACTTCAAACTCCCATTGAATACTTGAAAGGCGTTGGTCCTCAACGTGGGGATTTGTTGCGAAAAGAATTGGGCATTCACAAATACCAAGATTTAATTAATTTTTATCCCAATCGGTATATTGACCGAACGCGCTATTATAAAATCAATGAATTAGACAATAATAGTACTGAAGTTCAATTGATTGGTAAAATTATAAACATAAAAACAGTCGAACCTGCCAAAGGAAAAAAACGATTGGTCGCCACTTTTGTAGATGCCACAGGACAAATGGAATTGGTGTGGTTTCAAGGTCAAAAATGGGTGCGAGAAAGTTTAGAATTGAATGTTCCCATCGTTATTTTTGGAAAATGTGCTTCGTTTGGAAATGTCTATAACATGGCACATCCCGAAATTGAGCTACTTGCAGAACACGAACAAAGCTTGCGATCGGCGATGCAACCCGTTTATCCATCAACGGAAACGCTTTCAAATCGCGGAATTACCAATCGCGTAGTTAATAAATTAATGCAGCAACTGTTCCAAGAAACGCATGCATTATTTTCAGAAACTTTACCTGAATATCTTCTAAATGAACTGAAACTAGTTTCTAAAAAAGAAGCGCTTTTCAATATTCATTTTCCTAAAAGCGGAGAAGCCTTGGCGAAAGCCCAATTCCGATTAAAATTTGAAGAATTGTTTTTTATCCAATTGCAATTAATCACAAAAAACTTAGTTCGCAAGCACAAAATCAAAGGACATGCTTTTGAAAAAGTAGGCGAATTATTCACAGATTTTTATACCAATCACCTGCCTTTTGAATTGACAAATGCTCAAAAAAGAGTCATCAAAGAAATCCGAAATGACATGGGTTATCCAGCCCAAATGAACCGATTATTACAAGGTGATGTTGGTTCTGGAAAAACAATTGTTGCGTTTATGAGCATGCTTTTGGCTTTGGACAATGGCTTTCAAGCGTGTTTGATGGCGCCCACAGAAATACTCGCAAATCAACATTTCGTAGGCCTGTCAGAATTGGCTAAAACCTTAAATATCAACATAAAAAAGCTTACAGGTTCATCTAAAACTTCAGAAAGAAAAATTATCCATGAAGAGCTAGAAAATGGTACTTTGCAAATCCTAATTGGAACTCACGCCTTATTAGAAGACAAGGTGAAATTTCATAATTTAGGATTGGCAATCATCGACGAGCAACATCGTTTTGGCGTAGAACAACGTTCAAAATTGTGGAAAAAAAATGACATTCCGCCACACGTTTTAGTAATGACCGCAACCCCAATTCCACGGACATTGGCAATGAGTTTGTATGGTGATTTAGATATTTCATTGATAGACGAATTGCCACCAGGCAGAAAACCAATTCAAACCGTACATCGATACGATTCCAATCGGTTGAATGTTATGGCGTTTGTAAGCGACCAAATTGCTTTAGGCCGACAAATTTACGTGGTTTATCCCTTGATTCAGGAATCCGAAAAAATGGATTTTAAAGATTTAATGGACGGTTATGACAATATTTCTAGAGATTTTCCGCTACCAAAATATGCCATTTCTATCCTTCACGGAAAGATGAAAGCCGCCGAAAAAGACTTTGAAATGCAACGCTTTGCCGAAGGAAAAACCAATATTATGGTGGCAACAACCGTAATCGAAGTAGGCGTAAATATCCCCAACGCCAGCGTAATGATTGTAGAAAGTGCCGAACGTTTTGGACTCTCGCAACTTCATCAATTGCGGGGTCGCGTGGGTCGTGGCGCCGATCAAAGCTACTGTATTTTGATGAGTTCGCACAAATTATCCAATAATAGTAAAACCCGAATGGACACGATGGTGCGCACCAACGACGGTTTTGAAATTGCTGAAGTCGACCTGAAACTTCGCGGTCCGGGCGATTTAATGGGTACCCAACAAAGTGGTGTTTTGAACCTTCAAATTGCAGATTTAGTTCGTGATAGAGACATTCTTTATTTAGCTCGAAACTATGCTGTTAAAATCCTAAAGGATGATGCGCCACTTGAAAAACCAGAAAATTCAGTAATGCGTGCGGTTTTTATAGAAATGACAAAACGCAAAAACATTTGGAATTACATCAGTTAATTCTCATAAATTACTTGTTAAAAAACCCTGACTACTAAAACAAAACCGATTGAAAACGCTATTTTTGCTTTCAAAATAATGCTTAAAGTAAATTCTCACTTTTTTAAATAGATTATGAAACTAAAATATCTTTTTTATACCTTACTACTAATCGGATTTGGATTCTTTATTGTCTATCGAATTTCAGCAAATAAAGCAAAAAGCGAACTTTCAAATGATAAATCAGGAAAAGACAAACCGATGAATGTTAGCGGTGTTGTTGTAAAATCTCAAGTTTTTGATACTAACTTATCTCTTTCAGGTTCATTAGAAGCAAACGAGCAAGTAGAAATTCGCAGTGAAGTTTCAGGAATTGTTGAGCAAATTTATTTTAACGAAGGGTCTACAGTTGCTAAGGGTCAAGTACTTTTTAAAGTCAACGATATCGAATTAAGAGCCCAACTTGGACAAGCAAAAACCAAAGAAAATTTAGCTTCGGAAAATGAAAGAAGAGCAAAACTTTTATTGCAAAAAGAGGCCATAAGTCAAGAAGAATACGAAATTGCAAGAGCCGACTTTAAATCTGCACAAGCGCAAAGTCAACTGATTAAAGCTCAAATTTCTAAAACTGCCGTAAAAGCGCCTTTTTCAGGAAAAATAGGATTGCGGGCAATTTCACCAGGAACATATATTACTCCAAGTATTTTAGTGGCAAAATTAGTCAATAGTTCTAAATTGAAAATTACTTTTTCTATTCCAGAAAAATATGCCAATCAAGTACAGTTAAATTCCAATTTGACTTTTAAAGTTGCCGGTTCTTTAGAAACTTTCAGTGCTACAATTTATGCTTTAGAACCTGAAATTGAAGTAAATACCAGAACATTACAAGTACGTGCAATTACCAATAACAAAAGCGGAAAACTGTTTCCAGGTACTTTTGCCGATGTTGTCTTTCCATTGGAAAAAATTAAAGATGCCCTTTTAATTCCTACAGAAGCTATAATTCCTGTTCAAAACGGGAAAAAAGTTTTTGTTTCGAAAGCTGGAAAAGCACAAGAAATAATGGTCGAAACCGGAACAAGAACTGCTACTTCCGTATTGATTCTTTCGGGACTAAAAGTTGGCGACACCATTCTAACAAGCGGCATAATGTCTCTAAAAAATGACGCTCCCGTACTAGTAAAAATAAAGTTATAAGTTATCAATTTTTGAAATTAGTAAATCACTTTGACTCAAAATTTATAACTCATAACTCATAATTTATAATTCAAAAAAACATGAGTTTATCTACATTAAGCATAAAAAGACCTGTCTTTACTATTGTCATAAATTTGGCAATCGTTTTGTTTGGGTTAATTGGATACAGTTTTCTTGGAGTTAGAGAATTTCCTTCAATAGATCCTGCTCAAATTTCCATAAAAACCAATTATACGGGAGCCAACTCGGATATTATTGAATCCCAAATTACGGAACCACTTGAAAAAGCAATCAATTCAATTGATGGAATTCGAAATGTAACCTCTTCAAGTATTCAAGGAAGTAGAAATATTACTGTCGAATTTAATTTGAACAAAAACCTTGAAGAAGCGGCAAATGATGTTCGTGATAAAGTTTCTCAAGCCATAAGAAGTTTACCACAAGATATTGATGCTCCTCCAGTTGTTTCTAAGGCTGATGCCAATGGCGAAGCAATTATTTCAATGACCCTTAGAAGTGATTCTAGAAGTGATTTGGAATTAAGTGATTATGCAGAAAATGTAATTTCACAACGTTTAGAAACCATTCCTGGAGTTAGTGGCGTTCAAATTTGGGGGCAAAAGAAATACGCCATGCGGTTGTGGATTGACCCCATAAAATTAGCTTCTTATGGTTGCACCGTTTCTGAAGTTCGAACGGCTTTAAACAATCAAAACATCGAATTACCATCTGGAAAATTAACCGGTGCTGCCACAGAATTAACCGTTAAAACTGTTGGAAATCTTTCTACTCCAGAACAGTTTAATGCAATTATCATCAGAACACAAGGCGAAAAAATTGTTCGTTTTAGTGATATTGGAACAGCTGTTTTAGGTGCAGAAAATATTGAAACAAAAATTAGCGAATCGGGATTGCCATTAATTGGAATTGCAATTGTACCGCTTCCGGGAGCAAATTATTTAGATATTTCGAAAGAATTTTATAAAAAATACGAGCAACTAAAGAAAGACTTACCTAAAGACATCAAACTCAACATTGCAATCGACAGCACCATTTTCGTTAAAAAATCAGTCGTGGAAGTTGCGGAAACCTTAGGGATTTCATTAATCCTTGTAATTCTAATTATCTACTTGTTTTTCAGAGATTGGGCTATTGCATTCCGACCTTTAATTGATATTCCTGTTTCTTTGATAGCTACCTTTTTTATCATGTGGCTTTTTGGTTTCTCGATAAATGTATTGACTTTATTGGCAATTGTTCTGGCAACAGGATTGGTTGTTGATGATGGAATTGTAGTAACAGAAAATATATTCAAAAAAGTAGAAGAAGGAATGTCGCCAATTGAGGCCGCTATTAAAGGTTCGAATGAAATCTTTTATGCGGTAATATCCATTTCAATTACTTTGGCAGCGGTATTTTTACCTGTAATTTTTCTTGAAGGATTTGTAGGCCGACTGTTTCGAGAATTCGGGGTTGTTATTGGTGCTGCGGTATTAATATCAGCATTCGTTTCTTTGACATTGACACCGATGCTAAATGCCTATTTGATGAAAGGTGGCGAACAGAAAAAATCAAAATTCTACATCAAAACCGAGCCTTACTTTCAAAAACTAAACAGCAATTACGCCGAATCATTAAGCAGTTTTATGAAAAGAAAATGGTTGAGCTTTCCAATATTAATTACTTGTTTTGGATTGATATATTTGTTTTTTAGTCTGATTCAAAAGGAAACGGCGCCCTATGACGATCGAAGTGCAATTGTAATGAGCATGACTACTCCCGAAGGTTCTTCCTATGAATATACCGATCGGTTTATGCAAGAAATTTCAAAAGTTATCGATGATTCCATTCCAGAGAAAAAAGTAAGTTTGATTATCACTTCTCCTGGTTTTGGTGCTTCAACAGTAAATAGCGGTCGGGTTAGAATTGCCCTTGTGGAACCAAGTGAAAGAAAACGCAGTCAAAAAGAAATTGCAGAAAAATTAACGAAGCTGACCAAGAAATTCCCCGAAATTAAAACTTCGGTAATTGAGCAACCTACAATCGCTGTAAACAGACGTGGTGGTTTGCCAATTCAATATATCATTCAGGCACCCAACTTTGAAAAATTGCGCGAAAAAATCCCACAGTTTATGGATGAAGCGGCAAAAAACAATACTTTTTCAGTTACTGATGTGAACCTAAAATTCAATAAACCCGAAATTAATGTAACCATTGATAGAGAAAAAGCGGAAAGTTTAGGCATTTCTGTTTTAGATATTGCCCAAACATTGCAGCTTTCCTTGAGCGGACAACGCTTTGGTTACTTTATGAGAAACGGAAAACAATACCAAGTCATTGGACAATTCGAAGAAAAAGACCGTTCTAAACCACTAGATTTAACGTCAATGTTTGTAAAAAACAACAAAGGCGAATTGATTCAAATGGACAATGTGGTGCAAATTGAAGAACAAAGTAACCCACCACAACTGTATCATAATAACAGGTACATGTCGGCAACCGTTTCTGCAGGATTGGCTCCGGGCAAAAGTATCAGCGACGGAATTGACGCAATGAACGAAATAAAAGCCAAAGTTTTAGACGATACTTTTACAACCGATTTAGGTGGCGAATCTCGAGATTTTGTTGAAAGTAGTTCGAATACTTCCTTTGCATTTGGATTGGCTTTACTGTTAATATTTTTGATTTTAGCGGCACAATTTGAGAGTTTTATAGATCCTTTTATCATTATTCTTACAGTTCCAATGGCGGTGGCAGGAGCCTTATTCTCATTATGGTTGTTCGACCAAACGTGGAATATTTTCAGTCAAATTGGTACCGTAATGCTTATTGGTTTGGTAACCAAAAACGGAATTCTAATTGTAGAATTTGCCAACCAACTGCGAGAACAAGGAAAACCTAAATTGGAAGCAATATTAGAAGCTTCGGAAGCACGATTACGACCAATTTTAATGACCAGTTTAGCCATCGCTTTAGGCGCTTTGCCAATTGCTTTATCACTTGGAGCAGCTTCAAATAGTAGAATTGGAATGGGAGTTGTGATTGTAGGTGGAACCATTTTTTCATTGGTACTAACCTTATTCTTAATTCCTGCCTTGTATTTAATGTGGTCAAAAGCACGCAAAAAGTATCCTGAATTTGATCATATTGAAGAATACGAAAAAGAAAGTAAATAACATGGAAAAGTATAAAACCTTTATAAAAAGTAGCCTATTATTCTTGCTTTGCAGCCTAAATGCAAATGCACAATCCGTTTTGACATTAGAAGATGCCGTGAAAATTGCATTGGAAAACAACTACGATATCAAAATTGCGAACAATAATTTAAAAATCGATAAAACCAATGTTGCCTCTGGAAATGCAGGAATGCTTCCAAAAGTTACTGCTTCTGTAACCGATAATAACGGAATTCAAAACCTGTCACAAACTCGCGCTGACGGTACAGTTACCACCTTAGACAATGCCAAAAACAACAGCTTGAATTATGGCGTTGGATTGGATTGGACAGTTTTTGACGGTTTCAAAATGTTTGCGAAATACGATCAGCTAAAACAACTTCAAAAACTTGGCGAATCCCAATTAAAACTGGCAATCCTAACAAAAATTAGTGCTTTAAATGCAACCTATTTTGATTTGGTACAGCAGCAACAACAACTGTCCGCATTGGATACAACTATTGTTATTTCGAACCAACGATTGGCATTGGCACAAAACCGATTTACAATTGGAAAAGCATCAAAATTAGAAGTGCTGAATGCACAAGTCGATTTGAATACTGATACCGTGACGCTCCTAAGACAAAAGGAATTGTACGCCAACACTAAGGTTTTATTAAATCAAATTTTAGCGCGTGATACCAAAAACGATTATAAAGTAATCGCCGAAATCAATGTTGATTCTCAATTGAAATTACAAGAATTGACCGCTTTGGCAGAAAAACAAAACCCACAAGTTGAAGCGCAAATCATCAACAAAAGAATTTCTGAATTGCAGTTAAAACAAATCAAAGCAGCACGTTATCCTACTTTGAAAGTCACTACAGGATATACTTTTACCGACACCCACTCTGATTTAGGTTTCACCACCCAATCATCAGCCAGAGGTTTGAACTATGGTTTTGGTGCAACTTTGAATGTCTTT
>CALPQA020000070.1 GCA_943325595.2 Auritidibacter sp. Marseille-P8566 | reverse complement strand
GCTTACACGCCTTACCAAGCAGAAATTGCGCAAGGAAGATTGGAAGCTATTTTGAACTTTCAAACCATGGTTATTGAATTGACGGGAATGGAAATCGCAAATGCTTCTTTGCTTGACGAGGGAACCGCTGCTGCTGAAGCAATGGCCTTGTTATTTGATGTTCGTTCTCGTGACCAAAAGAAAAATAATATTTGTAAATTCTTTGTTTCTGAAGAAATATTACCACAAACATTATCTGTTTTAAAAACACGTTCAGAACCAATTGGGGTGGAATTAGTTATTGGAAACCACGAAACTTTTGATTTTTCAACCGATTTTTACGGTGCAATTCTACAATATCCTGGAAAATTTGGGCAAGTTCATGATTACGCAGCATTTATTGCAAAAGCAAAAGCTAACGAAATAAAAGTTGCCGTTGCTGCAGATATATTGAGTTTGGTAAAATTAACTCCTCCTGGTGAAATGGGAGCTGATGTTGTTCTAGGAACTACACAGCGTTTCGGAATTCCGTTAGGTTACGGTGGTCCTCATGCTGCTTATTTTGCAACAAAAGATGAACACAAAAGAAGTATGCCAGGAAGAATTATCGGAGTTACAGTTGATACTAATGGGAATCGTGCTTTGAGAATGGCTTTGCAAACTCGAGAACAACATATAAAACGCGATAAAGCGACTTCAAATATTTGTACCGCACAAGTATTATTATCTGTAATGGCGGGAATGTACAGCGTTTATCACGGGCCGAAAGGCTTGAAATATATTGCAAATAAAGTACATGCTTCGGCAGCAACTTTGGCAAACGAACTAACCAAATTAGGTTTCGAACAAACGAATACCGCATTTTTTGACACTATTGTAGTAAAAGCAGATGCGAAAAAAGTAAATGAAATTGCGTTACAAAACGAAATAAATTTCTATTATATCAACGATAATTCGGTTTCTATTTCATTGAATGAAACCACAAGTATTGCCGATTTGAATAAAATCATTGGTGTTTTTGCTTCCGCAAATGGAATTCAGACATCCACAATTCAAGAATTGACTGAAACGAATCATTTTCCCGAAAATTTGGTTAGAACTTCTGCTTTTTTAAAACATGATGTTTTCAACAAATACCATTCGGAATCAGCAATGATGCGATATATTAAAATGTTAGAAAGAAAAGATTTGGCTTTAAATCACTCGATGATTTCCTTAGGTTCATGCACAATGAAACTAAATGCAGCAGCAGAAATGTTGCCTTTAAGCAATCCACAATGGAATAACATTCACCCTTTTGTACCCGTTGACCAAGCGCAAGGGTATAAAGAAATGTTGACCAAATTAGAACAACAATTAAATGTAATTACGGGTTTTGCAGGTACCACTTTGCAACCTAATTCAGGCGCTCAAGGAGAATATGCGGGACTGATGGTTATCCGTGCGTACCATCACTCTCGTGGGGATCATCATAGAAATATTGCATTAATTCCATCATCGGCACACGGAACAAATCCAGCCTCTGCGGCCATGGCGGGAATGAAAGTTATTGTTACTAAAACATTAGAAAACGGAAATATCGATGTGGATGATTTACGCGAAAAAGCGATTCTTCATAAAGATAATTTATCCTGTTTAATGGTTACCTATCCATCAACTCACGGTGTTTTTGAAAGTGCTATTAGAGAAATTACCCAATTGATTCACGATAATGGAGGTCAAGTTTATATGGATGGAGCCAATATGAACGCCCAAGTAGGATTGACAAATCCTGCAACAATTGGCGCTGACGTTTGTCACTTGAATTTGCATAAAACTTTTGCAATTCCACATGGTGGAGGAGGACCTGGGGTAGGACCAATTTGTGTTGCACTACAATTAGTGCCGTTTTTGCCATCAAATCCATTAATATGTACTGGTGGAGAAAACGCTATCACAGCCATTTCTGCAGCGCCTTGGGGATCTGCTTTGGTGTGTTTGATTTCATATGGTTATATTTCAATGCTCGGCGCTGAAGGTGTTACAAATGCCACGAAATATGCGATTCTGAATGCCAATTATATTAAAGAACGTTTAAACGGTCATTATGATACATTGTATTCAGGTGAAATGGGACGTGCAGCTCACGAAATGATTTTGGAATGTCGCCCTTTCAAACAAAAAGGTGTTGAGGTAACTGATATTGCAAAACGATTGATGGATTATGGATTTCATGCACCAACAGTTTCATTTCCAGTAGCAGGAACCTTGATGATTGAGCCTACAGAAAGTGAAAATTTAGAAGAATTAGATCGCTTTTGTGATGCTATGATTGCCATTAGAAAAGAAATTGAAGCTAGTGATATTGAAAATCACAATACTGTTTTGAAAAATGCACCACATACCTTAGCGATGCTTACAACTGAGGTATGGGATTTTCCATATACTAGAGAACAGGCTGCATTTCCATTAGAATATATTGCTGAAAATAAATTTTGGCCAACCGTTCGAAGAACGGATGATGCCTATGGAGATAGAAATTTGGTTTGCTCTTGTGCGCCAATAGAAGCGTATGTTTAACTAATTGAATAATCATGAGAACACAATTTCAATCAGTTGAAGAATATATTAATTCTTTCCCCGAAGAGATTCAAATGTGTTTGAAAAAAGTGCGATCAATTATATTAAAAAAAGCACCCAAAGCAATAGAAAATATTTCCTATAATATGCCTGCATATAAGACTAATGGGAAGCCATTAGTCTATTTTGCAGGACTTAAAAATCATATCGGATTTTATGCAACTCCTTCCGGACACATAGAATTCAAGGAAGAGCTCTCCATTTACAAACAAGGAAAAGGTTCTGTGCAATTTCCACTTCACAAACCGCTTCCATATTCACTTATTGAAAGAATTGTAGATTTTAGGGTTCTAGAAAACGAAAAATTTTGAAACTAAATTAAATAAATGATTGACATTCAAAATCAAGAAGATTTATATGTTTTGGTAAACGAATTTTATAAAAAATTGTTAGCCGACCAATCTATTAGTTATATTTTTACGGATATTGTGAAAATTAAATTAGAAGAACATTTGCCAATTTTAGTTACTTTTTGGTCACAATCAATCTTCAATACTGGGGGATATTTTAATAATTTGACTCAAATTCATTTGGATATAAGTGAAAAAGAATATTTGACGCCAGCACTTTTTTCAATTTGGCTCAACCATTTTAATGCTTCAGTTGATGAAAATTTTATAGGTTCAAATGCAGAAAAAATAAAAACACAAGCCTTAAGTATCGCTACTGTAATGCAAATAAAAATCAAAGCAAAAGGATAAACATTAAATAATTAATATTTTTTAAACCAATACTTTGATTATTTAATAATTATATGCATGCATAGTATTTTTTTTACTCTCAATTTAAAAAATAGCGTTATATTAGCTTGTAATATTATACCGAATCTACAATGAATATAAAAATAACAGGTTCTGGGAGTTACATTCCAGAATTAAAAGTCAGCAATACCGATTTCAGTGAACATCATTTTATGAATGAAGACGGAAGTCCATTTGGTTATAGTAATGATGTTGTAATTGGAAAATTCAAAGGAATTACAGGAATAGAAGAAAGAAGGTATGCTACACCTAATATTCTTACTTCTGACATGGCCTTTTTGGCATCTCAGATTGCTATAGAAAAATCGGGAATAGATCCAGAAACCTTAGATTATATAATTCTTGCACACAATTTTGGTGATATTAAAAGCGGTACTATTCAATCGGATGCAGTTCCTTGTCTAGCGGCTCGTGTTAAGCACAAATTGCAAATTCAAAATCCCAAATGTGTAGCTTTTGACCTACTTTTTGGTTGCCCAGGGTGGATTGAAGGCATGTTACAAGCGCATGCTTTGATT
This sequence comes from Auritidibacter sp. Marseille-P8566, assembly GCA_943325595.2. The sequence goes on along the minus strand of CALPQA020000070.1, from coordinate 4,009 downwards.
AAATCAGGAATGGCTAAGAAATGTTTGGTTATCGGCGCAGAAACATTGTCTCGTGTCGTAGATCCCCATGATAGAGATTCTATGATATATGCTGATGGCGCTGGAGCAACAGTTGTAGAGGGCACAAATCTAGAAGGAGGAATGTTGTCTCACGAAAGTGCTTCTTATACTTTTAGTGAAAAAGATTATTTGTTTTTTGGAAAATCATTCAATACCGAACTAAATCCAAGTGTTGGTTACATAAAAATGCACGGTCGTAAAATCTATGAATTTGCACTTAGCCACGTTCCAACAGCCATGAAAAGTTGCTTAGAAAAAAGTGGAATTGCGATTGATGACGTCAAAAAAATATTGATTCACCAAGCGAACGAAAAAATGGATGAAGCCATTATCAATCGGTTTTATAAATTGTACGACAGAAAAGCACCTGAAGGAGTCATGCCAATGAGTATTAATTTCTTGGGAAATAGCAGTGTGGCTACCATTCCAACTTTGTTTGATTTATTAGTGAACGGAAAATTAGAAAATCAAGAAATTAGAAAAGGAGATATTTTACTTTTTGCTTCAGTTGGAGCAGGAATGAATATTAATGCTTTTGTTTACAAGTATTAATTTTTCAGTTTCAAAATGATTTTTTCAATCCAAAAAGTATAAGAGAAAACCAATTTAAACTTATAAATCAGAAACAGATTCAAAGTCAAACATAGGCCTGTTTTATATATTAAATTGAATAAATTATTTTCCATTATTGGTAAATAATAGGCCGTCAATAGCACAATTAGAAAGACCAAAATCAATTTTAAATACGATTTATCAAAGGGAAGAATATTGAATTTTTGATAAATAAAAAGTAGTTTTGATATGTTAAAAAGTATCATTGCTATTAAGGAAGCAAATGCAACGCCCTCAATACCAAGATGCATTACTTTTATAAAAAAGAGGTTTAAAGCAATGTTAAGTACTATTAATAGTGCAATTGCAATTAAGTTAAACCTGAAATATTTGGAATAGGTAATAATTTCACCATTAAATCCGGTTCCCATATTCACCAAAACATTAAACCCCAAAATCAAAATTACCGGAACAGATGCCATTAAGTTTTCATGCGTTGGCAACAACATAAATAAGTTTTCTATTCCCAAAAAAATGCAACTGTAAAGAAGTGCTCCGATAAAGAATAGTAATTTAGAAATTTCTTTGTATTTGGAATCAAGTTCGGCAATGGCATTGTCTTTAATATAATTTGATATTAACGGTGCATATAAAATAAAAATTCCTGTTGCAGGAACCGCAAGTGCCGAGGCCAAAGTAACTCCAATACTAAATGTTCCGTTATCTTCCATCGAAAGAAACTTGGGAATCATAATTGCATCAATTCTGAAGGCAAAAACAGAACCTAAACTTCCTGCAAATGCAAATAAAGAAAAACGATATAATTCCGTTTTACTAATTTCTGTAAAAAGCGATTTGAAATTGAAATTAAAAGCCGGTTTGAAGTAATAAAATAAATAGCAAGCTATTAAAACGGCAATTAATCCATACGAAACACAGAAAAACACTAATGAGTTATCTACAGAGAAAGAGTTGTTTAAAACCATTAGAAAAACTAAAGGCAAAGCCAACTTCGGAACGATATTGTCAAAAAAAGTGGGAACAGCTATTTTTTGAATAATTGTAGCTTGCTTTTTGAATAAATCGATAAGCGCTAGTGAAAAGGCTATTGGAAAAGCCAAATAAATATATTTAAATCCTTTAAATATTGGAAAAAACGAAAGCAATCCAATTGACGTGAGTAAAAATAAACTAATAACAACGATTGATACAACACTATAATTGAACAATTGTTTTTCTTGTCGGTTGTCTAATTTTGGGCCAAATTTTATCAATGCCTGTGAAGCGCCCAAGAGCATAATTGGGAAGATTATTTGAGATAATGATTCAACATATCTAAAAACGCCAAGCATTTCTTTGTTTTTCGGATAGATAAAAAGCGTTGAAACAATCCCTATTAAGATACCCACATAATTAATTACGGTAAAGAAAAAAGCCTGTTTGTGTGTTGCTTTATTTTGCATAATTATGGGATAATTAGTCCGTTTGTTCCCGCTTTTGATTGAAATCGGATTTGCTTTATTTTTTTTAGGTTCAAAAGTAAACTAAAATAATAGAGTTTCAGTTTATAAAGGAGATAAATAGATTTAAGCAAACCTTGAGTTTTATAATGAAATTTTGCTAATCCAAAAACTGATTTTAGCCCTAAAATAGCTGCTGAAAACAAAGAATTATTGCAATTAATAAACTGAATTAAAACTAAATATTGAGATTGTAATAGGATTTTGTTCCTATTTAATTTAACAATTCTATCATGGCAAATCGCAGCATTTTTCACAATTCCAATTTCGAATCCGTGATAATGAACTCTATCACAAAAATTCCGATCTTCTCCATAATGGTTGAAAACAGGTTCAAAATAACCCGTTTTTTGAAAACATTCTTTGGAAACTATCCAAGCTGCAGCATTTACAAAAGGGACAATTCTAATAGATTTTGAGTCGATTTCAGTTTTGTATCTGTTAAAATAAGTATTGAAACTGCTGTCTAAAATCGTTTCATCTGCCGAAAAATGCATTGGACTTACAATTCCTAAATTTGGGTTTTGAAATAATTTTTCTGCTAAGTTTTTAATTGTATTTTCAAAAATCCAAGTGTCTTGATTTAATAAAAAAACGGCATCAGCACCATTTTTAAGTGCAATGTCAATCCCAATATTATTGGCTTTGCCAAAACCTAAATTAGTATTATTTTGAACAAGTTGGATGTTTTTGTATTCTTTTAAAAGGGAAACAGATTGGTCGGTTGAAGCGTTATCAACAACGATAATGTCAATTGGAAAATTCGATTTTAATAAAGAATCAATGTTCTTTTTAATCCAAATTTCACCATTATAAGTTACTACAACAACACTTATTTTCTTTTCCAATCGAAAGTATTTTTTTTAATCAGTACAAAAATAATGATATTTGCACTAGACTTTGAAAAAAAATGAAATATTACATTATTATTCCTGCGCACAACGAAGCTGATTTTATTGGATTGACTTTAAATTCAATTGCGAGTCAAACACTCTTGCCCTCAAAAGTGGTGGTTGTAAATGACAATTCAACGGATGCTACGGCTTCAATTGTAACTGAATTTATAAAAACGCACGACTATATTTCATTGGTAAACAAAACTTCAGAAGCCATTCATTTGCCTGGGAGCAAAGTCATTCAGGCTTTTCATAAGGGATTTGAAACTATCGATGAAGATTATGATGTTATTGTAAAATTGGATGCCGATTTGATTTTGCCAGACAACTATTTTGAAACAATTAGCAGTCGTTTTGAGCAAGATGCTTTAATTGGAATGGTTGGAGGTTTTGCTTATGTAGAAAAAAACGGGCAATGGATTTTGGAGAATTTAACAGATAAAGACCACATTCGAGGTGCTTTTAAAGCCTATCGAAAAGAATGTTTTTTGCAAATTGGAAATCTAAAACCTGCAATGGGTTGGGATACTGTGGATGAATTGTTGTGTAAATTCTATGGTTGGAAAGTGGTTACGGACCAAAGTTTGAAAGTAAAACACTTAAAACCAACGGGTGCAAACTACAATAAAACAGCCAGATATAAACAAGGAGAAGCTTTTTACACTTTAGGATATGGTTTTTTTATAACTGCAATTGCTTCTGCTAAATTAGCGATGATGAAAAGAAAACCCCTTTTATTTTTCGATTATGTACAAGGTTTTTGGAAAGCTAAATGGGATAAAAAACCACTTTTAGTTACTGAAGAACAAGCGCTATTTATCAAAAACTACCGTTTGAAAAAGATGAAAGAAAAGTTGTTTAACCTTTGATTTGTTTAATTGTTTATTAAATAATCGCTAGTCATAATTCATAACTCACAACTTATAACTAATTTCGCCTATATATTTAAACTATGATGCTCATTCGCTATTTATCGCAAAT
>CALPQA020000069.1 GCA_943325595.2 Auritidibacter sp. Marseille-P8566 | reverse complement strand
TCACAAAGATTTTACTTTTAGTAAGCATGTGTATATACGCACAACAAGAGCCTCAATACACTCAATATATGTATAACCCAGTATTGATAAACCCTGCCTATGCTGGTTCTAAAGGACATACAAGTATTTATGGATTGTACAGAGCCCAATGGGTTGGATTGGAAGGAGCTCCACAAACGATTAATTTTTCTATGAATAAACCCATTAATGCTAGCAAGCTAGGATATGGTGTTTCGGTTATTAATGATAGAATTGGGCCAAGTGATGAAACACAATTAGCGATTGATTTATCCTACAGTATTTTCTTCAATAATGAGTATCGATTGGCTTTCGGAATTAAAACTACAGCTAACTTGCTTAACGTTGACTATAATCGATTAAATCAATATAATCCTGGGGAAGTTGTTTTACAAAACAATATTTCCAACAGATTCTCACCAAATATTGGTGCAGGTCTCTTTTTATACAATAAAAAAGGGTATTTCGGAGCTTCTATACCAATGTTGTTAGATACTAAAAGGTATGATGACATCTCAAATTCAGACATAAATCAAAGATATCATTTGTATTTTATGGGTGGAAAAATATTTGATTTGGGGTCAAGTTTAAAATTCAAACCGGCCTTTATTTCAAAAATAGTATCCGGATCGCCAGTGCAAGTTGATTTATCGGCAAATTTTTTAATCAATGAAAAATTCACTCTCGGTGCCGCCTATAGATGGAGTGCTTCTTTAAGTGCAATGGCTGGGTTTCATATTAGCGATAAATTGTTTGTTGGATACGGTTATGATCGTGAAACAACAAAACTATCGGGATTCAATTCAGGATCACATGAAATTTTCTTGCAATTTGATTTATTTGATAACAACAAACGCATAGAAACTCCTAGATTCTTCTAATAAATAAATTATGAAAAAATATTTAATAATAGTAATAGTAGCACTATCCCCCCTATTCTCAATTTCACAAAAAGCAGAATCATATAAGGCGGATATTCAATTTCGTCAACAAAAGTATTTTGAAGCAATCAAAAGCTATACTAAAATTGTAAAAAACGGAACAGAAACTCCTGCAGTTTTAGAGAAATTGGCTCAGGCAAATTATTTTAATGCCAATTATGAACAAGCTAATATTTGGTATTCTAAATTAGTTTTACTTGGTCAAAATATGAAAAGTGAAGATTATTATAGATTCGCACAAACGCTAAAATCAGTTGGAAAAACAGAAGAAGCAAACGTTCAATTGGAAATCTTTAAAAAATTAAATCCAACAGAAGTAAGATCGAATTTAATTAATAAAACTACAAATGAAGAATCTCGCTTTGAATTTTCAAATGTAAAGTCAATTTCAATTAACACTGAATTTTCTGACTACGGACCCGCAATAAATGGGAATAATTTAATTTTTTCTAGCGCAAAAAATGCCTTTTTGAATAATATTACTAATGAAAGAACGAATCAATCGTATACGAGTTTGTTTCAAACTTCAAAAGGCACAGATGGAAATTTTAGCAACCCAAAATTGTTTTCAAAAGGAAGTTTTTCAATATACAATGAGGCAACTCCTGTATTTTCTAAAGATGGGAAAACGATGTATTACACCCAAAATCAATTTGTGAAAAAATCAAAAACTAAATTGGTAAATGGAAATTATAAAGTATACAAATCCATTTTAGTGAAGGATAAATGGGTAAATAAAGGACCAATGAAATTTGGTCAAAATGATGACATTAGGATTGCACACCCAGCGCTAAGTCCTGATGGAAAGTTTCTTTATTTTGCTTCAGATAATTTAACCCGGTATAACGAATCGGATTTGTTTAAAGCAACAATTAATGAAGATGGTACTTTCGGTCAAATTGAAAATTTAGGCAAAAAAATTAATACCGAAGGTCGAGATTCCTATCCTTTTGTAACAGAGAATAACACCTTGATTTTTGCTTCCGACGGGCGTTCAGGAAAAGGAGGATTCGATTTATATTCTATTGATTTATTAGATCCAAATGCACAAGTTATTAGCTTGGGTGAAACCATCAATAGTCCGTTTGATGATTTTGGAATGGTGCTTAACAGTGGTATGAGCAACGGTTATTACACAAGTAATAAGCCAGGAGGAAAAGGAGATGATGATATTTATTCGTTCGATATGTCAATTAAAAAGATTGTTCTTATTGCAATAAAAGGAACAGTTATAGATGAAGAAACTCAGGAAATTCAACCCAATGCTATTTTGAATTTATATGACAATGAAAAAGTACTTATAGCTACTATAAATTCAGATGCAAATGGAAACTTTATTTTTAAAGATTTGAAACCAAATACAAGTTATTCTATTGCAGTGAGTAAATTAGATTATCAACAAAATTCAGTTTCGCTAGTCACAAAAACAGAGGATTTTGAAAAGCTTATAGCAATAAAAAAGAATGAATTGCAATTTAAAACAGGTGATGATTTGAGTGAGATATTAAAACTCCACAAAATATATTTCGATTTAGGAAAATACACTTTGCGTCCAGAATCTAAAATTGAGTTAGACAAAGTGGTTGCGTTCCTTACTAAATATAAAACAATAAAAATTGAAGTGGGTTCCCACACCGATAGCAGACAATCGGCAGTTTTAAATCAGAAATTGTCTCAAAATAGAGCGGTTGCAACATTTAATTATATTGTAAGTAAGGGAATTGAAACTAGCCGACTAACCGCAAAAGGGTATGGTGAAACAAAATTAATTAATAAATGTAGTGACAATGTTAAATGTACCGAAGAAGAGCACCAACAAAACAGAAGAAGTACATTTTTTATAGTTAATGTCAATTAATATAGCTCATTCTTGTAAATCAATAGCACCGAATAAACTACCAATAACCTCTAAAGCAATTTAGAGGTTATTTTTTATCAGTATAGAAAATCATGTCTTTATAGAATAATTCTATTTTTTTTACAATCACAAACTCTTAACGTCTGTTTTGTGCATGTTTCTCTTCTTTACAATTGACTGCTTTTGTTGAAATTAAAATAAAAATTTTCAAGTTAAATTCTGTAACCGTATTGATTACTAATTCATGGACTAGTAGGACTTGAGTAAGCGTTTGACCCGATTTTATCTTTTGTTTATTAGGGTAGCTTAAATTCGTAGACCCCTATCCGATTTCTGAAAAAAATCTATTTATAAAATGCAACTGCTGCTTTTAAACCATTATTCAAATGGGTTTTCCCTTCTAAATTTAATTTGTAGAAAAATTAACTACTAGTTTAAATGAAAAAACCATGCAATCAAGACTATATTTGGTTATTATCTTACACAACAAAACGGCTCGATAACTTTATCTTACTTATTATTATTAGAATTTAAATTCTAATTTTTTACTTTATCGTTTATCAATTCTGTTTTTTTATTTGTATTACTAAAAGCGCGTATCAATTGATAAATTTTAGGAATTTTACTATTTAAACGGTTCAAAATAGCATCCGAAATGGTATTTCTACTAAACAATACCGTCTTGGTATATTCTTGGATTTCACCCGCATTTCTTCCGTATTTATAATCATATAAAAAACTTCCTTCTTTGTTAATTTGGATTTTTTTATTGTCTTTATTAGGCACACTCACATAAAATTCACTCGAAGTACTATTCCCGTTCGGATTAAAAAGGGATGCCGCCTCAAGATACTCAAATAATTCTTTGGCAGTATTGGCTGAAGGATCAACTAATTGAACTTTTTCAATCATGAAATCCCTATAAACGTAAGTTCCAACTTCATTTTTATAGTCATACAATTCCTTTATTACCCTATTAATTTCAGTAGTTAAATAAGGGTAATGCGTGCAACCTAACACAATAGATTTTAATTTATTTTTAGTTTTGGATACCCTAATTTTTTCTAGCAATGAAACGAGATGATAGCGAACATAATTTTCGGCATCATTGATTTGCAAAGCGGAGCAATCATCAGCGTTTTCTGAATCGCACAACATCTTACTTTTTTCAAAATTAAAATTATACACTTTTAGCAGCGCTTTGTCTATTTTAGTTTGTCCATTTAAGCTAGGACCTTTATAGTCTACTCTCGGTTGCGTGAGATTTTTGTTAAAGTAATTTGTATCTTCATCTATAGATTCTGCTATTCCCAAACCTCCTTGAGAAAAAACTTCAATGTTTCCAGTATATCCCAATTGTTCTTTAAATTTCATAATAGTATTCGAATATCCTTTTGAAGAAATGGTACCAACAGTTGCCAGTACTCCAATGATACCGTCTTCATTTTTTTGAAGCGTCTCCAAAACACCCCGAGCCCCAGCATCAATTACACCAATAACTTTAATGTCTAAATTGGCTTTTTTTATAAATTCTTCGATGTATTCTTTTCCGTATGCCGTGGCAGTATTACAGGCAATTACAATTACTTTAACTGGTTTTTTATCGGTTTTTGCAACTAAATCATCTGGAGTTGCATAGTATTTATTGCTTAATAAAAACTGAGCATCTTTAATAATGTGCTCCTTTAATAAATCAACTTTATTCACTTCTGAATAATTTCCGTAGGGCATATTGGCTTGGTCTCCAAAATAAATAAAAGACTCTTTTTCAAAATCTGGCAAACCGTCGCTACACTTTTTATGAGTACTATTAGAGTTGTAATCGTAATTCACAATAGCATCCAAAACTGTTAATCCTCCTATACCTGAGTCAAAAACACCCACTGGCAATTTTTTATCTTTGTAATTGAAATCGGCAAAATTAGTATAGTAAAAATTGTCTTTGTTGTCAATAATAGCAGAAACAATACTGTTATTATTGACAATTGATGCCTTTTGAGATTCCTTAATATGATTGGATTTGCATCCAAAAATAAACGCAAATGAAAATGAAAGCAGGATTAATTTATAATTTTTCTTCATATTTTGACTGCTACTAATTAAAAAAAACATTAGAATCGCATGAATACCTAGGGAAAATACCGCTTTAAATAGGCATATTAATTAATCAATAATTTTAATTTTTTTATTTCTGACCCCTCTGTATTGTGAATAGACACGATATAAATCCCCTTATTTAAAGTGCAATTCATTACTATTTCATTACCATTATTTACTAATCCGTGGGTAATTTCTTGACCAAGACTGTTGCAAATGCTATAACTCAAATTATTAAATGTCGTTTCCTTTATAAAAAGTTGACTCCCCGATTTTAAGGGATTTGGATAAATAATAATTTCGTTATCGCTATTTTCATTTGTTCCTAAAGGCGTTGTACAGCTACCTAAAACTACATTTGTATGTGTGAATAGATATTCCAGCACTACATTTTTGAATTTTTCGGCAAAGAGCGTTCTGTTGGAAGAGCTGTTTCTAACCCCGTCATAATTCAATTCCATTTGGAATCCATTTGTAGTAACGGTAGGATCAAAACAGGTATGATTTGCAGTTGTATAACCACCACTAAAATAACTGGCTGTTGCACCAGGATACGGAATTTGCTGACTCGGAACCGCTGGAAGCCCTATATTGGTTAGCAATGTCCCAAATGAGCTTGGCCCTCGCAATAATTGGGTGTGGGTATAATTATTTCTATTATTTAAAACTAAATTTTTAATTGAACTTTGATTAATATAAGCGGAAGTATTTAGCGTCGCTTCGGAAAGTTCAAGGTCATTGCTGCTCAATAAGTATCCTAATTCTATGCGTTGAATGGTATGGCCGTGACCATGAAGGTCTACAAAAAGTGTTTTATTATTGTACTGCAAATTGGCAGTATTTTGGGCCGTTGTAATAAAATTATGATACTCGTTCCATGCAGTCATAGCTTGTGAATTATCGCAGGCGCCATCAGCTAAATTTCTATTGCAATCCAATTTAGTTCTTTTTAAATTACAGATTATAATATGTGGATAACACCCTGTTGCCGAAAAAAGAGCTGCTTTTATTTGTTCGGCAGTTTCAATTGTGAAGGAATCTGTTACCGTTTCCGGACTATTACAAGTTCTTGTTGGAATTGAAGATGGGGTCAAATCGCCACCATGAGGTACTGAAATTACAATAGGTAAATTTCCAACTTGATACTCCACATAATTGTTTGTACCATACAATGTTTGTGAAAAACATTGCGTCTGTGAAAGAACCAAATAAAGGAATAGGAATAGTATTTTTTTCATTTGTAAGTGTACTTTTATTTTAAATTGAATGCTTTATTTTATCAAAACCTTACCAGATCGCTTCTGGTTATAATTTCCATTATCAATAACTAATACACCATTGATAATACTGTATTTTAATCCTTCGGCATATTGAGTTGCATCAACGTAATTGGCTTTGTCCTTAAAAGTTTTGGGGTCAAAAATGATGATGTCTGCAAAATAACCCTCCTTAATTTTTCCGCGATTTGGAATTTTAAATATCGATGCTGTTTCAGAAGAACTTCCATTGATGAATTTTGCAACAGAAATTATGGAGTCTTCTTTTACATATTTATTATATTTTTTGGGAAAGGACCCATATTTTCTAGGATGTCCTTCGTTACCATCGGAACCCGTTACAACCCAAGGCTGCACCATAAAATGAAGTATGTCTTTTTCATTCATATTAAAAGAAGCTACTCTAGCATATCCTTTTTCTAAAATTTTGAAAACGGTTTCTTCTGGAGATAATTGTAAAATTGAAGCAATTTCAGCAACGTTTTTACCATCATAGGCATTCACTTCTGACTTTACAATTAGTAGCTTTTCTGGACCACCTCTTCGGGCAATGTTTTCCTTCGTTTCCTGAAGGATTTTTATTTTCAACAAGGGGTTTTTATACCTAACAAACAGCGAATCATTTCCCCCACTTTCGGCCCACCTAGGAACAACCGAAGCCTTAAGTCCAGTGGAAGAGGCATCATAAGGATATTGATTAGCAGTAATGTCAATTCCTTCCGAACGACTTTTATTTATCAATTCAATAATGGCTTCACTCTCATTCCAAACATCGACACCCAAACATTTTATGTGAGATATATGAATCGGCAATTTTGCTTGTCTTCCAATTTCTATAGCTTCTTGAATGGATGGAATTAAACCAATAGAATAGGAACTTTCATCCCGTAAATGGGTGTCGTAAATTCCTCCGTTTTTAGCTACAACCTTTGCCAAATCAATTACTTCTTGCGTATCAGCATAACTTCCTGGAGAGTAAAACAATCCTGTTGACAAACCAAATGCGCCAGCATCTAATTCTTTTTGAAGTAACTCTTGCATTGCATTTACTTGTTCTGGAGTTGCTTTGATTTTGCTGTTGCCAATAACTTCTTGTCGTAAAGTTCCATGACCTGCTAATAAAACTACGTTGGTTCCTAAACCATTTTTTCCAAAAAGGCCCTTATATTTCATTGTGGGAAAATAACTTTCACCATCATTTCCAACAATCACGGTAGTAACTCCTTGCATTAAAAAAGGTAAATTATGAGACGTACTTGTCTTTATCAAATCTTTGTCAGCATGCGTATGAGGATCAATAAATCCAGGACAAACAATGAGTCCATTTGCATCAATTGTTTTGTCAGATTTCAATCGAACCAACTTTTCATTTCCTATAAAAATAATTTTATCTCCTTTGATTGCAATTGAAACATTTTTAGGAATAGTATCACAACCAGTATAAACAATTCCGTTTTTAATGGTTAAATCTGCTTCAACCATTTTCTTGGAAGCGCACGATAGGATTACAAATAAAAATAATACAAGAAATAACGAATGGTTTTTCATAATTATCTGTTTTTTAACTTTAAAAAAAGGTTGCCAAGAATTCTTAAACAACCTTTTATATAATTATAAAATCAATTTTTATTCATTTAATTCTGTTGGAGTAAAAATGGTAAGTCCCGTTGGAGCATTGGAATTGGTATTGATTTCATCTTGCGATAT
>CALPQA020000068.1 GCA_943325595.2 Auritidibacter sp. Marseille-P8566 | reverse complement strand
CCGTATAGTTTTGTTTTGAACGATAATCCAATTTCAATTTTGCAAGTTGACGGAGCAAAAGAAGTCGCTTTAGAATTGAATTCGCTTTCCAAAACCTACAATATGGCAGGTTGGCGAGTAGGAATGGTTTCAGGAAAATCAGAATTTATTGATGCTATTCTAAAAGTGAAAAGCAACATGGATAGCGGTATGTTTTATGGCATTCAAAAAGGAGCAATCGAAGCCTTAAAACTAGAAAAATCTTGGTTTGATGAACAAAATTTGATTTATCAAAAACGAAGAAATCTAACCTTTGAATTGGCCAAAAAATTAGGTTGTACGTTTGATGAAAATGCAGTGGGACTATTTGTTTGGGCAAAATTGCCAGTAGATATTACATCAGCAGAAGATTTTGTAAATAAAATATTATACGAAAAAGATATTTTCATTACGCCAGGAACTATTTTTGGAAGCAATGGCGAAGGCTATATTAGGTTTTCACTTTGTGTGAAGGAAGAAAAAGTGCAAGAGGCAATTTTGAGATTTTAGAATTAGAGTAAATTAAATTTAGTTAGAAATAATGAATGTATATATAATTGGAGTTGGATTAATAGGAGGTTCTATGGCTTTAGACATAAAATCCAATTTCGATAATGTGACGGTTTTTGGTATTGATACCAACGAAAATTATTTAGAAGAGGCTTTGAATTTGAATATCATTGACAATAAAGCGACTGTTGATGATTTGGCCACTGCCGACTTTGTGATTCTAGCCGTACCAGTTGATGTTGCTTTAGTAGTATTGCCAAGTATTTTAGATTCAATAAGTGAAACTACATTAGTTTTTGACGTAGGTTCTACAAAGTTTCCAATTTGTGAAGCGATTTCAAGTCATCCCAAAAGAAGAAATTTTATGGCCACACACCCCATTGCAGGAACGGAATTTTCGGGACCTTCTGCAGCAATTTTAGGTTTGTTTGATGGTAAAACGAATATTATTTGTGAGGTAGAAAAAACAACATTTAAATTGCAACAAAAAGCTTTGGTGTTATTTGATAAATTAGGAATGAGAATCCGGTATATGGATGCAAAATCACACGACAAACACATTGCCTATGTTTCTCATTTATCGCATATAAGTTCGTTTATGCTAGGAAAAACAGTTATTGAAAAGGAAAAAGACGAGCGTGATATTTTTGATATGGCAGGGAGTGGATTTGAAAGTACCGTGCGATTAGCTAAAAGTTCACCGGCAATGTGGACACCGATTTTCAAGCAAAACAAAAAGCATGTTGTAAAAACATTGGAAGAATACATTTCAAATTTAACTAAATTTAAAACGCTTCTAGAGAGTGACGATTATGATGCCGTTTTTAATGAGATGCAAAGTGCTAACAAAATAAAAGAGATTCTGAATACTTTCAGTAAGTAAAAAAAGAGTAATAAAAACACAATAATAAATAATAGTAAGATGGAGAATAAGAAAGAAATGAGAACATGGTTGGATGAATTTAATTTAACACATCCATTAGTAATTGCGGGACCTTGCAGCGCAGAAACCGAAGAACAAGTTTTGAAAATCGCACATGAATTAAAAGATTCAGATGTGAGTATTTACCGTGCAGGAATTTGGAAACCAAGAACGCGTCCGGGAGGATTTGAGGGTGTTGGCGAAATTGGGTTAAAATGGTTGCAAAAAGCTAAGGCAGAAACAGGATTGTTGATGGCAACAGAAGTTGCAAATGCTGCTCACGTAAAATTGGCGTTGGAACACGATATTGACGTTTTGTGGATTGGTGCACGAACTACCGTAAATCCTTTTGCTGTTCAGGAAATTGCAGATGCTTTACAAAATACGGATAAAATTGTTTTAGTAAAAAATCCTGTAAATCCAGATTTAGCTTTGTGGATAGGCGGTGTAGAGCGCTTGTATAATGCGGGAATTAAAAAATTGGGAGTAATTCACAGAGGTTTTTCTACATATGAAAAAACAAAATACAGAAATATTCCAGAGTGGCAAATTGCAATTGAATTGCAAAGTCGTTTTCCAGATTTACCTTTAATTTGTGATCCATCACACATTACAGGGCGTCGTGATATGATTCAAGAAGTGTCACAACAAGCACTTGATTTGAACTACGATGGTTTGATAATAGAAACACATACCGACCCAGATAATGCATGGAGTGATGCAGCACAACAAGTAACGCCAACAACTTTAAAGCAAATTTTCAATGATTTACGTATCAGGAATGTAACAGCGGAAGAAGACGATTACAATACGGAAATGATAAAACTTAGAGCCAATATTGATATCGCAGATGCAAAACTACTTGAATTATTGGGCAATCGAATGAAAGTTGCGGAACAAATTGGAGCTTTGAAAAAATCTAAAAATGTAGCCGTTTTACAAAACAAAAGGTGGAATGAAATTCTTGGCAAAATGGTTCTCGACGGAGAAGAAAAAGGGTTGAGTGAAGAGTTTATCTTGAGGTTGTTCAAAGCGATTCACCAAGAGAGTATTAGCCACCAAGAAAAAATAATGAATGCAATTTAAATTAAGCTATATTATTTGATTTTATAATTGCATCGTATTACTTTTTTTAATACTATTGCACACTAAATTATAAAACCCAAAGTTTATGAAAAATTTTATTTTATTATGTTTATTTTTTGTTGCATTAAATGTAAATGCTCAAGATATTCTAAAATTGCACAATGGTTCATTAGTTGAATGTAAAGTTAGCAGTACTGATGGTTCTGTTGTAACATTTGTTTACAAAGGAGAGGAATTATCTCAAAGAATTTCTAAAATTGCAATCAATTCAATCAAATTTGCTTCTGGAAGAAATCAAGTTATTACAGAGAAAATTGATTTATCAGGTGAAGATGCTTTTCAAAAAGTAATTCTTACTAAAAACTTAGACGATGTTGAAGGTTTAACAAGAATTGGAGAAGTTAAAGGAAAAACAGCTTTCATTAGCTACAGATCTGGTGCAAATGCAGATAAAAAATCAGAAGAAAGATTGAAAGCTGATTGTTTGAAACTTGGTGGAGTTGTAGTTTTAGTTACTGAAGATAAAGATTACGAAGTTGGAAAAACGTACCAAAAAGGTTTGGGAAGTTCTCAAACTAGAATGGTTGGTGTAGCTTACAAATACTAATACGTTTTACTCGAAATACACAAAAAAGTTGTCAGAAATGGCAACTTTTTTTTATGGAATTATATTTCCTTTTTTTGCTTAAAAGACTTAATTTTACCAAATGACAGGACTCGTTTATAAATCTACTGGAAGTTGGTATACTGTAAAATCTGAACAAGGTGATTTTATAGAATGCCGTATGAAAGGGAAATTCCGAATTAAAGGAATAAAAAGTACCAACCCAATAGCAGTAGGAGATTGGGTAGACTATGAACTCGAAGAAACCTCAGATGCCGTAACAGGAACTATTTACAACATTCACGAAAGGAAGAATTACATCGTCAGAAAATCGGTTAACTTGTCGCACCAAATGCACATAATTGCATCCAATATTGATAGAGTTTTCCTTTTGATTACCATTAATAACCCACCAACAACGACTAATTTTATCGATCGTTTTCTAGTTACCGCTGAAGCCTACGGAATTGAAACGGTTTTGGTTTTCAATAAAATCGATACTTTAGACGAAGCTACACTTGATGAACAATTGTACATGCAACATATCTATCAGGAAATTGGTTACCAATGTTTGCGGGTTTCCTCAACAGAAATGAAAGGTCTTGAAGCTTTAAAAGAGCTTATGATTGGAAAAGTGAGCATGTTTTCTGGGCATTCTGGTGTTGGAAAATCAACATTAGTAAATGCAATGGAGCCGAGTTTGCATTTGAAAACTACAATTATTTCTGAACAAAGTAAGCAAGGACAACACACAACAACCTTTGCAGAAATGTATGATTTGAGTTTCGATGCAAGAATTATTGATACCCCAGGAATTAAAGGTTTTGGGATTGTTGATATGGAAAAGGAAGAAATTAGCGGTTATTTCCCAGAGTTTTTCAAATTAAAAGACCAATGTAAATTCAACAATTGTTTGCATAAAGATGAACCGCATTGTGCCATAAAAGCAGCTTTAGAAAAAGACGAAATCCCTTGGTCGCGCTATAAAAGTTACCTAAAAATATTGGAAGGAGACGAAGAAAATTTCAGAACTGATATTTATAATGAAGACAGAATTGCAAGTGATGAAACTAGGAATAAGTAACTAATTTGAAAGTAGTATTACAAAGAGTAACTTCAGCATCGGTAACTATCGAATCTAAAATTGTAGCCCAAATCGATAACGGGCTTTTGGTTTTGGTTGGAATTGAAGATGCAGATACTCAAGAAGATGTTCAATGGCTTTGCCAAAAAATTGTAAATCTGCGCATTTTTGCAGACGAAAATGAAGTTATGAATTGTTCTGTGAAAGACATTCAAGGTGATATTATTGTTGTGAGCCAATTTACATTGCATGCCAATACCAAAAAAGGCAATCGTCCGTCGTATATAAAAGCATCGAAACCTCCAGTCGCTATTCCATTATACAACAACTTTGTTCGACAAATGGAATTAGAATTGGGTAAAAAAATTCAAACAGGGCAATTTGGCGCTGATATGAAGGTCGCACTTATTAATGATGGTCCAGTAACTATAATTATTGATAGTAAAAATAGAGAATAAATTTTTTGTATAATTTTTTTGTTTATATTTGGTTTAATCAATCAACATAAACCAAATATTTTGAAGTCAAAGCCGTTAATTTTTCTGTTTATTTTCCTCTCATTTTCTGTATTCGCTCAAAAAAAAGAGTATGTAGTCTCCCAAATTGCTGATAGTTTGATGGCAAATTCCAATGCTGTTGTACGTTTGAACGAATTGGATATTACCATTTCTTCGCAACAAAGCATGACCGTTTATACCAAAAGAATTGTTACAGTAAACAATAAATACGGACTTGGAGCAATAAGTGCAAACAAAGGATATGACAAGTCTACCACAATCAAAAACATTGAAGCTGTAGTTTATGATGCTTTTGGTGCAGAAATAAAAAAAATTAAAAGAAAAGATTTCAAAGATCAAAGTGCTGTTGATGGAAGCACCTTATTTTCAGATAATAGAGTTGTTTTTTTAGATTACACTCCTATTATGTATCCTTTTACGATTGAATTCACTTGCGAATCTGTAACTTCAAATACAGCAGCTATTCCACAATGGTTCCCGATTTATAATTATTATACCAGTGTTGAGAAAAACATATTGAACGTATATTTCCCAACTACTTTAGGCTTCAAAAAGAAAGAATTTAATTTTTCAAATTTCCAAATAAAGAAATCTGTTGAAACTGCTACACAATTATCCTATAGTGCAGTTGCTATAGTTGCTCAAAAACCAGAGGATTTGAGTCCTGATTTTGTAAAAATTTATCCCCGAGTTATGATGGGACTGGAAGTTTTTAATCTTGAAGGAGTTGATGGAACCGCAAAAAACTGGAAAGAATATGGACAATGGTTTTCTGAAAAGATTCTAACTAACACTACTAATTTATCCGATGAAACTATTTCTAAAATTAAAACCCTTGTAGGTGCTGAAACAGATCCAATAAAAAAAGCGAAAATAGTTTACCAGTATGTTCAAAATAAATCAAGATACATAAGTGTTCAGGTGGGAATAGGTGGTTTTAAACCCATGCTTGCCAATGATGTAGATAGATTGAGTTATGGCGATTGCAAGGCATTATCAAATTATACTAGAGCACTTTTAAATGCAGTTGATGTTCCTTCCTATTATACTGAATTGTATGGCGATTCAGATAAAACGGATATCGAATCGGATTTTTCATCCCTACAAGGAAATCATGTGATATTAGCCGTTCCGAACAAGAATGAATATGTTTTTTTAGAATGTACCAGTCAAGATAATCCTTTTGGATATCAAGCAAATTTCACAGATGATAGAAATGTAGTAGTTATAAAACCTGAAGGAGGCGAAATTATACGAACAAAAAATTATGAGGAGAAAGACAATACACAAATTGGTAATGGAACGTATTCAATATCTGAAACAGGCGATTTTGTTGGAGAATTGGCAATTGTTTCTAAAGGTACGCAATATGGAAAAAAATACCGCTTGGAAAAATTACCACCAACAGAAAACGAAGAACATTATAAAAGGTATTGGGATAACATCAATAATTTAAAAATCAATAAGACTACATTTTCAAACGACAGAGAAAAAATTTCATTCACTGAAAACGCCCGAATAAGTGCTGTAAATTACGGAACCATTTCAGGGAACAAGATCCTTTTTGTTGTAAATGCATTTAACCAATATTCCGGAAATATTAAAAAAAGTAGAAATAGAAAAACGCCATTTGAAATTCAAAGAGGCTTTTTAGACAATGATGAAATTAGTATTGTTTTGCCCAATGGATTTTCCATTGAAGCCCTCCCGGACAATGTTGACCTGACTACTAAATTTGGAGTTTATAAAACAGAAATCATTAAAAAAGATGGGTCTAATCTTGTATACAAACGCAGTTTTCTATTAAAAAAAGGATTGTATCCAAAAGAAGAATTTGAAGAATACCGCCTTTTCATTGAAAAAATAGGCAGAAACGACAACTCTAAAATTGTAATAACAAAAATTTAATATTTAAAAACCATGAAAAAACAAATACTACTTATTCTAGTAATACTAACCTCTGTTTATACTGGATTTTCCCAAAAAAAATTAGAATTGGGTAAAGTGACTCTTGACGAATTGAAAGAAAAAATGCATTCAATAGATACTTCTGCTGTTGCGGCAGTTATTTTTCAGGTGGGAAAAACCACTTTTCAGTATTCGGAAACTTATGGTTTTGGATTGGTAACAGAAATAGATACTAAGATAAAAATTTATAAAAAAGAAGGATATGGAAATGCAACACATGCCTATAGTTATTATTCAGGAGGAAATAATTCTGAAACAGTAACTTTTTCAAAAGCGATGACGTACAATCTTGTTGATGGTAAAATTGAAAAAGTAAAATTGAAAAGTGATGGTGAATTTAATGAAATAAAGTCAAAAAATTGGTCTCAAAAAAAAATCACCCTTCCAGATGTAAAAGTTGGATCAATTTTAGAATACAAAGTAACCATTCGATCCCCCTATTTTTCAACATTGCCCGAATGGTATTTTCAAAAAGATATTCCTGTAAATTATTCCGAATTTACAGCGTGTATCCCAGAATACTATTTTTATAACGCTAGAAATAAAGGTTTTGTTTTTCCTAAAGTAACAGTTGAGAAACAAGGAAGAAGTATCACTTTTACTAACAAAGATGATGGAGATGGTCTAACGGTTAATTCAAAATATTCGTATGATAAATTAGATTATCAAGAAACCCAAACAAAATATGTAGCCGAAAATGTTCCTGCTATCAAAGACGAAGTTTATGTGAACAATATCGACAATTATACTTCCTCAATAATATATGAACTTTCAGGAAAAAGAATGCCACAAAGCAGTTATGAAAATTTCGCAACTGATTGGGAAGGAGTTGTAAAAAAGATTTATGAGTCGGATGATTTTGGACTTGAGGTAAATAAAACAGGTTATTTTGAAAATGATGTTGATATAATTCTAAAAGGATTAACCACTTCTGATGAGAAAATAGCAGCTATTTTTATGTTTGTAAAATCTCGTATGAATTGGAATAAAAGCAACAGTTATTATTGTGATGAAGGAGTTCGAAAAGCTTACAAAGATAAAACAGGAAATGTAGCTGAAATCAATTTGATGCTAATTTCGATGTTGCGCTATGCAGGATTGGAGGTCAATCCAATATTGGTAAGTACGCGTTCCAACGGAATTACAATCTTCCCTTCTAGAACCGCTTTTAATTATGTAATTGCAGGAGTTGAAAGCGGCAATAGTATTTTGCTTTTGGATGCCACGAACAAAAATGCATT
>CALPQA020000067.1 GCA_943325595.2 Auritidibacter sp. Marseille-P8566 | reverse complement strand
TGTTTTTAATTGATGAACCAATTTCTGCTGAACAAGCCAAAACAGTTAACCGTTCTTCTGTTGCTGATATTTACAAATTAATTGAAGCCGATTTATTAAATGCTATTGCCAACGGAAAAACAACTG
Organism: Auritidibacter sp. Marseille-P8566; assembly: GCA_943325595.2. The sequence continues at coordinate 7,867 of CALPQA020000067.1, read as the reverse complement.
CTTTTGTAGCTAATTCAGCTGATTTAGGTCACGCTAATGCATGGGCTGCCAAAGCATTATTAGCCAAAGTTTATTTAACATTAGATAGAAAAGCGGAAGCGTCAACCTTGTTAAATAGTATTATCACTTCAGGTGGATATAGTTTACAAACAACATACGAAAGTGTATTTTCTATTAATAATGAAATGAATTCTGAAATTCTTTTTGCAATTCGATTTAAAGCGGGAGGGTTAGGATTAGGAAATCCATTATCCAACTTGTTTGCACCAACTAATAGTGGTTTGGCTGTAATAAATGGTGATGGTAAAGGATATAATACACCTACTTTAGAAATTACTAAATCTAATTCTGCTTACACCAATTATATTGACCCTTCAACAACAAGAAAGGCGGTAAACATTGGTTTGTATGGAACAAGTACCTATTATGTGAAAAAATATATTTCGCCAACAACTCTTGCCAATGACGCCGAAAATGACTGGCCAGTTATGCGATTTGCAGATGTTTTATTGATGAAAGCCGAAGCTGATGGTAATACAGCTGGAAGTTTGGCATTGATTAATCAAGTTCGTGTTAGAGCCGGATTAGCAGCACTTACTTCTACAACCGTTAACACGCCTGCCCTTTTTGAAAAAGCTTTGGCAAGTGAAAGAAGATGGGAATTTGCATTCGAAAATCAACGTTGGTTTGACATTCTTAGGTTTACAACCACTACAACTTCATTATCACCTTCAACTGACGCATTTCCAAATTTAAAATTGCAAGGTGCTGAATATGTAATGAAAAAACATTTTGCAAATATGTATTCTAAAATATATGTTGGTTTTAGTGTGTTGCCTGTTACATTGGGTGAACTTCAATCTAATTCAAATGTAAATCGTTTCTTATTGCCAATTCCTCAATACGAAATAGATACGAATTCATTTATAACCATTCTGCAGAATCCAAGTTATTAACTTAAAAAAAAACAGTGTACATTTATACACTGTTTTTTTTTAAATAAATTATTTAATATTATAAATTATAAAAATGTTTACATCCTACGAAACAAGATATGCTTCCAGTCCGCAAGCCGTAAAAAACTATGATACAGCGCAATTAAGAGCCGAATTTTTAATTGACAACTTAATGGAAATTGGGAAAGTAAATCTCACCTATTCTCATTACGACAGGTATATTGCTGGTTCAGCAGTCCCGTTAGAACCATTAACTTTGGAAACAATAAATCCGCTAAAATCTAGTTATTTTTTAGAAAGAAGAGAATTAGGAATAATAAACGTTGGTGGATCTGGTTCGGTCGTTGCCGATGGAGTTGCTTATGAATTGGGGTTTAAAGATGCTTTATACATCGGAAGTGGTAACAAAGAAGTAGTATTCAAAAGTGATGATATTTCAAATCCAGCAAAATTTTATTTAAATTCAGCACCCGCACACAAAAATTTTCCAAACAAAAAAGTAAGTCTTGCTGAAGCCAATAAACTACAATTGGGTTCCATGGAAACAGCTAATCATCGCACGGTTAACCAAATGATTATCGGCGGAATTGTAACTACGTGTCAATTGCAAATGGGAATGACCGAATTGAAAACAGGAAGCGTTTGGAACACCATGCCAGCACACGTTCATGATAGACGAATGGAAGTGTATTTCTATTTAGACATTCCAGAAAACCAAGCCGTTTGTCATTTTATGGGACAACCTCAAGAAACCAGACATATTTGGATGAACAATCATCAAGCGGTAATTTCGCCACCATGGTCCATTCACTCTGGCGCAGGAACTTCAAATTACACTTTTATTTGGGGAATGGCAGGTGAAAATCTTGACTACGGCGATATGGATGTTTGCAAAATAACAGATTTAAGATAATATGGGAAGTTCATTATTTGACATAAAAGGAAAGATAGCACTTGTTACAGGCAGTACACATGGCCTTGGAATGGCTATGGCCAAAGGGTTAGGACATGCAGGCGCAACAATAATTGTAAGCGGAAATTCATCGCAACCAAAAATTGATGAAGCGGTTTTAGAATTTGAAAAAGAAGGTATAAAGGCCTTTGGATATAAATTTAATGTTGCCGTTGAAAGCGAAGTCATTGAAGCTATTAGCAAAATTGAAAGCGAAGTAGGTCCCATCGATATTTTAATCAATAACGCAGGAATTATCAAGCGCATTCCTTTAATTGAAATGGAAGTTTCCGATTTTAAAGAAGTCGTAGATATAGATTTAGTAAGCCCTTTTATCGTTTCAAAACATGTTGCAAGAGGAATGATTGCGAGACAACAAGGAAAGATAATCAACATTTGTTCTATGATGAGTGAGTTGGGTCGAAATGGAGTAGGAGCTTATGCTGCTGCAAAAGGAGGATTAAAAATGCTTACCAAAAACATGGCGACAGAGTGGGCGAAACACAATGTGCAAGTCAACGGAATAGGTCCAGGCTATTTTGCAACAGCTCAAACAGAACCAATTCGGGTCGATGGACATCCATTTAATGAATTTATAATTAATAGAACTCCAGCGGCAAAATGGGGCAATCCGGATGATTTATCGGGTGCAGCAATATTTCTTTCTTCAAAAGCGAGTGATTTTGTAAACGGTCACATTCTGTATGTCGATGGCGGAATATTGGCCACAATTGGAAAACCTTCAAATGAAAATTAACATGAAAATTACTAAAGGAATAGTAGCTTTAATGCTATCGAGTACGTTGTTATCGTATTCTCAAAAGGCTAAAATCATTACTATTTCCAATCCTTTGAAGATAGACAGAGAATTTGAAACTGTTGAAGTATCTAAAAGTGTTTTGGGATTAAAAGCTTCTGATGTATTAGAAAAATATAGCATTAGAGAGGTTGGAACGACCACTATTTTGATATCCCAATGTGTAGATGAAAATGGTGATGGAATTTCAGATGTACTTTTGTTTCAACCAAAAATAAAGGCTTCAGCATCTAATAAATACGAATTAGTACCAAATACTGATTCTAAAACTAAAGAGCCAATCGTATTCTGTTATTCAAGATTTGTTCCTGAAAGAATCGATGATTATGCTTGGGAAAACAACAAAGTTGCCTTTAGAACGTACGGTCCTGTTGCCCAAAAAATGACAGAAGACAACGTAAAAGGGGGAACATTAACTAGCGGAATTGATGCTTGGTTGAAAAGAGTGGAATACCCAATTTTGAATAAATGGTACGAGAAATATACCACAGGAACGGGGACATACCACAAAGATACTGGTGAAGGTTTAGACAACTTTCACGTTGGTGATAGTCGTGGAATTGGTGGAATTGCCGTGAAAGTAGATACAACGTATTACTATTCTAAAAACTTTACTTCATGGAAAACCATTACAACGGGACCTATTAGAACAAGTTTTGTTTTAACCTACGCCGATTGGGATGCCGCTGGGAATAAAGTCACGGAAGTAAAGCATATCAGCTTGGATTATGGTAGTTTTTTATCCAAATTTGAAATTGTGGTTTCGGGCACCAATTCTATATCAACGGGAATTACATTGCACAATAACGATGGAAAAACAGAAGGAAACCTAAACGAAGGTTGGATTGATTATTGGCAGCCAATTGATGATTCTGAATTGGGAACAGGAATTGTATTTCCTAAAAATAGTGCCAATAGTTTTGAGAAATATGTGGTTTCTAAAAAGGATTTATGCAATTTATACGTTAACCTAAAAGTGACCAATAACAAAGTAGTTTATTACTCCGGTTTTGGTTGGAAAAAGCAAGGTGAATTCACAACTAAAGAGGCTTGGGAAAAGTATTTAGGCGTCTATGCAACTAAAATTAATAACCCTCTAGTTGTTAAGATAAAGTAACTAGAAATTTAAAGATATCCACAAATTTTCAAATTCTATTATTGAAAGTTTGTGGATTTTTTTATTCCCAATCGTCTGTTCTAAAAGATGAGGCAGGCAGCATATTGTTGTCAAATAATGTGCCTACAAACCAATTGCTCCAGCCATAGCGAACGGCTACAGGGATTTTTACTTCAGGACTTGCTACTTTGACTTGTTTGTGACCAATAATTGCTGCTTTCGCGGGATAAAATATTTTGTCTTCACCCGCTATTTCAAAACCACTAAGGTCTGTTTCTGTGGAAAATATCCCAGTTTCTGCATTATCAAAATTTAATAATAAAGCGCCTTCTTTTTCTGTCATTGATTTGTAAACTGGACTTGCACCATCTACATCTTTCATTCCGTAGGTTTTATTTAATGCAATGAAAAGCAAACGGTCTGCGACTTCTTTTTTCCTTGGTGGATGAATCGTTTCGGTTGATCCAATATCTGAAAGTACCGCCATTCCTGAGTTGGGAATAACATCCAAGGCCTTCAATTGTGCTTCCCGAAGGTATTGAGAATTGCTTTTGTCAATGTATTTGTTGGGCGCTATTTGAACGTAATAGAAAGGGAAATCCCCGATATTCCATTGCTTGCGCCAATCTTTTACCATTTCAGGAAGTAATTGTTGGTATATTTTAGGTTCATCCCGATTCGTTTCTCCTTGGTACCATATGGCGCCTTTAATGGTGTAAGATGTTATCGGATTTATCATCGCATTAAAGATTGCCGAAGGAATCCTCTTGTACTTTTCAGTAGTATCTCTTTTTATTTTATTTACATCTAAAAATGGAGTAACCGCTTCTTTACTGATCCAAGGTTGAATGCGGGTTCCGCCCCAAGATGTCATTATTAATCCCACTGGAACGTCTAAAATTTCTTGTAATTGTTTCCCATAGAAATAGGCAACCGCGCTAAAATCTTTTACAGTTTCTGGTGACGCAACAGCCCATTTTTTATAATCACTTACGGAATCCAATGGAGTAGGGGAACCATTTTCTGTAATGGAAAATAAGCGTAATTTTGGGTTTTTAGAATTGGCAACAGCCAAATTACTACCAAATGTGGGTTGTCCTGTAAAGCCTTTCACTGGCATTCTCATATTTGATTGACCAGAGCAAATCCAAACTTCTCCAAATAAAATATTTTCTAAGTTGATGTTTGACTCCTTACTTTTCAGTTGAATGGTTTGTGACTCTTTGCTTAAATTGGTTTTTAAAGTAATTTCCCAACGACCATTTTCAGGAGTTGTTACTTTTAATGGTTCAGAAATCCAACTTCCTGTCAACGTGATTTTTTCACCGGGAGTTGCCCAACCCCAAATTTTCACAGAAGTATTGCGTTGAAGTACCATATTGGATGCAATAATACTCGGTAATTTTATTTTTGCAAAAGTTTTGAAGTTACTTATGAATATAAAAAAGGCAATCGTTATTATTATTTTTTTCATCTGATTTTATTTAAAAGTGAAATAAGTATGTTTTATATTATTTTAATTTTGAATTCGGCCACTGCTATCTCCAATTATTAACTGTTGAACTTCTTCAAGTGTAGCATGATTAAAATCGCCTAAAATAGTGTGTTTTAAAGCGCTTGCGGCAACACCAAATTCTGCGGCTTCATTTCCATTCATTCCCGTAACCAACCCATATATAAACCCACTTGCAAAAGAATCTCCAGTACCTACTCTGTCAACAATTCGGATAGCATGTTGTTTGGTTTGATGAAAATTTATACCGTCATATTCTAATGCACTTATTGTATTATCACTTGCACTTTTGCTTTCCCGAATTGAAGATGCAATGTATTTAAATCCGTACTTTCTTGCCATTTTTTCATAATATTTTTTGAAACTATCAAAATCTAAACCAGTTGTATTTTCTTCCGTTTTTGGTGAGTTAAATCCAATGGTTTCGGGCGTATCGTTTTCATCGCCAATGCAAATATCTATTCCGATACAAACATCAACATAATAGCACAAGCGGTTCATTACAACCTTCGCTTTTTCTGGAGACCAAAGTTTTTTTCTGTAATTCAAATCCATACTTGTTGTGATTCCTCTAGCTTTTGCCTCTTTCAGAAAAATTTCTGTTAATTCAGCTGTTTTATCACTTAAAGCGGGTGTAATTCCTGAAGTATGAAACCAATCGGCACCTTCAAAAATTGCATCAAAATCAAATTCATTTGGATTCACATCAGTAATAGATGACTCTTTTCGGTCATAAACTACATCCGAGGCGCGCATTGAAGCCCCTGTTTCTAGAAAATAAATTCCTATTCGCTTTCCGCCCCTAGCAATAAATTGAGTTCCAACGCCAAATTCTCTAATATAATTTATTGCAGAATCACCAATCGGATTATCGGGGATTTTAGAAACAAATATTCCATTCAATCCATAGTTGCATAAAGCGGCTACAACATTTACTTCTCCACCTCCAAAAGTACTTTCAAAACGATTAGTTTGAATGAATCTTTTGAAATCTGGTGTTGCTAATCGCAATACTATTTCCCCAAAAGTAATTATTTTTTTAGGCATTATTTAATTGATTTTCCTAAGTTATTCTTTTACAATTTTTATGTAGCTTGAGTTCTTATTTGCTTTTGTAAATACCGCAAAATATAAACCTGATTTTAAGAAAGAAACATCAATCAAATTAGATAAAATTTCATTTTGAAATACAATTTTACCAGTTATGTCAATTATTTTTATATTCTCATATTTATTGACAGTAAAATCGCTTATAATCAAGTAGTTTTTTAATGGGTTAGGATAAATTTTAAGCTCTTCCTCTTCAGAAATAGCGTTATTTGTTCCTAAACTGGCGACTTCCGCAATACTAAAATCGGAAAACCGAACTGCCTCATCTCGTAAATTTCCAACATCATTCAAACTGCGATAGATGCCCCATTTAGGTCTGATGAAACTATTGTCGGGGCGAATTGTTGCAATATTTGCATTGCTGTAAGACATTAAAACAGTTCCATCACTGTGTTTTTTGAGCGTTATAGAATAGGTTCCCGAACTACCCACATTAATCGTTTCTTCTGCATCAATCCAATTTCCTTCAAATGGTAATAAGTTAACAATACTCACTTTATCTGTTCCAGAAGTTGCGTTGGCAACATATATTAATTCTAGTTTATTGGGAGTTCCCAATCGGGGTGTCAACGTAAATATTGGATTGCTGTCATCTCCGTCAACTGCTTTTATTTGATGAATATGAGTAAAATTTGATGAAGGCTGAAAACCAACGGGCAATTTAAACCGCCATTTATAAATGATATTTTCTCCTAAAGTTCCTTTTAAATTATTTGGCGAGGAGGCATAGGTTTTAATTTCTACGCGCTGACGGTCGGTTAATGTTGGGTCAACGGGCTCGTTATCCAATAAGGCATGCGAATAAAATTCGAAAACATATTGATTCAGTTCGGTATCAAAAACTTCAGCGATGTGTCTCCCCGATGCCCAAGGATGAAATAAATCGGGAGCTTCAACAGCGCTGACGCCATTTCCAGGCGCAAATATACTGGTAATTCGCTCATAGGTATTTCCGGGACCGTTTGCATTTAGAACGACTTGAGAATAAGAAAACGAGAAGCTAAAAAGCATTAAAATGCCTAATAATCTTCTATTTTCTATTTTTAAATTTAAAATTAAATCCACTTTTATAGTATTTAAAACAATTATTTAACGCCTTCTTTTATAGAAAAAGCATTAAAACGTACCGCTTCATCTCTCAAATCTTGTGGTTTCTTTATGCTTCTATAAATCCCCCATTTTGGTCGGATAAAATCATTATCAGGTCTTATGGTCATGATAGTATCACTTTTAAAAGAAAGTAATTCCTCCCCATTTTTCACTTTTTTTATTGAAATTGAATAGGTTCCATTGGCTCCAATTTTAATGCTCTCGGTAATTTCTACCCAAATGCCTTCAAATTCAGAAAGATTGGCACTTGCAATGGTTGTTTCATTATTGTGGATTACAATGAGTTGATTGA